>DWWL01000045.1 GCA_019119775.1 Candidatus Lachnoclostridium pullistercoris
CAATCCCCGGATATTTGAGGGATACGGCAGGCAAAAGGGCTGGAAAAAAAGCCCGTAACTGCGGGCTTTTCTCCCCTCTGACAACCAAAGCAACAGAAAAATAAAAGAAAAAGTAAATAAACAATAACCCGCCAGACAGAGATTGCTTTCGAGGTTTTCCCGCGCCCGTTGCCGGACTTCGTTGCCGACCTTCTCCTGTCTGGCTTATTTCATTTCCATGTCACAACGGTATTTGACGGCGAACTGGACGATACGGACGTTTTCGTGAGCCTGATTGCACAGAAATACAGCCAGAGAAATGATAAAAAATATCTTGTGAAAAAGCAAGATTTAGAGCATAATAAAGACAAGGTTCAGAGTGACCATGTTCCGTCTGGATTGTGCGGGTAACGGTTATGATGAACGGATTTGAATATACAGGCGTAGACGCAATTACTGGCAGGCAGCTTCCGGGCGGCTATCTATTGCAGGCTTTCCAAGGACGATGACCTTGACGGGGAGAGCGCCAGCATCGCAAACCAGCGGGCTATGCTGGAAACCTACTGCGAGAAGCTTTCTTCCTCCGCAACGGCGTGCGGTATATTGCCATGAATGACGGTATCGACACCATACGGGACAACAACGATATTGCGCCGTTCAAGAACATCCGCAACGAGATGTACAGCAAGGATATTTCCAAGAAGGTTCATTCCTCTTATCTGCTGAAAGCGCAGAAAGGCCAGTTTACCGGCTGCCTTGCCCTCTTCGGCTACCGGAAAGACCCGGAGGACAAAAACCATCTGCTGATGGAAAAGACGCAGGCGGAACAGGCCGAGTTGAAAGCAAAGGTCACGGAAGGCCGAAGGAAGATGGCTATACAATATGTGAAGACTTTTTCCGTTCCCTGTCAGAAATACAAATGGATATGATAAAACGTGAGATTGAGAGGAATAAAAATTCAATATATTGTGGTGATTTATTTAAAAAGTATCCGGAACATTTTCCGATGTGGGTTTTTCTTGAAATGATTCCCTTTGGCCGGATGGTTTCGTTTTATAAATTTTGTGGGGAACGATACCATTCGGATATAATGAGAGACAGGCACTTTTTGTTAAAAACATGCAAAGAGATCCGGAATGCCGCTGCCCACAGCAGTTGTATTTTGAATGAATTGCGGCCTGGGAGTAAAATGTATAATTCCCGGTATTCTGTAATGAAGGAATTGGCGAAAATTGAGGGAATTTCAAAAGCGGTAAGGACAAAAAGAATGAGCAACGCAAGAGTACAGCAGATTGTTACTCTTCTTTATACCCATAATCAGATAGTAACTAGCAGCGGCGTACATAAGGAAGCCAGGGTTTTACTGCAGAAATTTTCCGAACGAATGGTTAAGAATATTCATTATTATGAGAAAAACGATCTAATCATGGCCAATTTTTGTTTTTTAAAGATGGTTATTGACAGCTGGTATGAAGCATAGTAGTATAAGAATACATAGAAAAACAGAAATGTTTTATAAGGGCTGTGTCGCGAGACATGGCTCTAATTTTTTATATAGCAATGGCCCAGGCTCAGTGAAAGTATAAATTCCCCCATTTTACAGATAATACAGTTACAGACAGCATTGAGGATAAATGTTAGAGTGTAAAATGGAGGAATTTATTATGAAAGCTACGGGCATTGTGAGAAGAATCGACGATCTGGGCCGGGTGGTCATTCCGAAGGAGATTCGGCGGACGCTGCGTCTGAGAGAAGGGACGCCGCTGGAAATCTTTACCGACAGAGAGGGAGAGATCATATTAAAAAAGTATTCCCCCATGGTGGAGCTGACTGCCTTTGCCGGTCAGTATGCCGAGGCCATGGCCCAGACCACCGGGAAAATGGTCTGCATCACAGACCGGGATCAGGTGATCGCCGTTGCCGGAGGCTCCAAAAAGGATATGCTCTTAAAAACCATCAGTCACCAGCTGGAGCAGGCCATATCAGAGAGGACATTGATCAATGCCACGGGCGACGAAAAAAGTTATGTGCCTATCACGGAGGAGGAGCCGGAGGGCATCACGGCAGAGGTGATCGCTCCCATTATCTGCGAAGGGGACGCCATCGGGGCGGTGGCTCTTTTGAGCCGGGAGCCGAGGGCAAAATTCGGAGATGGGGAAATTAAACTGGCATCCACCGCCGCCGGATTTCTGGGACGACAGATGGAAGGATAGGACGGAGAGAAGATTTAAGCTCCGGCCGCCGGGGAATAAATGCAAAAACAGGACGGGCATTCCACAGATAATGCGGAATGCCCGTCCTGTTTTACCGACCGATTCCCTTATACTGCTGCTTCGGCTTTTTGTGCAGATACACGGTACAGCTCTGACTGGGACATAAATTGACGCAGCGGTAACAGAGTATGCAGTTATTTTTCTGTATGACTCTGCCGTCCGACAGTTCCAGATTGCAGACAGGACAGTTTTTCACGCATAATCCGCATCCGATGCAGCTTTCGTCCGCGCGGAAAGAGCTTTTTCCTTTCTGCTCTATCCTGGGATAAGCGATATTCTGGGTCTTGCCCAGCAGAGCTGAAAAAATATTCCAGCCCCGTTTTTTTACGATTCCATTCCTGATATTGGAACACACCAGATCCAGCTTTTTCAGGGCCTTTTCCGGCTTTCGGATTCGCTCCCTTTCCGTCATCGGAAAGAGAAAAAAGTTGCAGATATTATTTGGCATTAAAAAGTGCTCTGCATAAATCACCCGCTCATCGCATCCTCTGATCAGTCTGGCAAAGGCTCTCGCTCCGTCTCCGGAAAACAGCATCTGCGTGCAGAAGATGATCAGTTTTTTCTCCTCAAAATAGATTCTGTATTTTTGGACGAATTCTCTCATGATGCGGGGGACGCAGGATCCGTAGATGGGGTAGCAGACGGCGATCGTATCTTCACCGGCAAGCACCGCGTCAAAATCCAGGTCCTGCTCAATGCTGTATGCCTTTATATCCATCCGCCCGGCAAACTGTTCTGCGATATACCGGGAATTTCCTGTTCCTGAAAAATAAACCATTACCATGATCCGGCTGCCTCCATATACGGCCGGTTGTAATTTCTTCCAGGCATCCCAGTGCAGGCCGGGACGCCTGGAAAGGCCGCTTACGGCAATTTTATATCATATGAGGGAATTTTGCCAGTATTTTTTCAGGAGAGCATCATCCGGTCGTTGGAGAATTCCTCGCCGCTGGCCTCCTCAAACTTCATCAGAAGGTCCTCCACCGACAGCCGCTTTTTCTCCTCGCCGCTCACATCGTAGATGATGGTGCCGTGATTCATCATGATCAGCCGGTTGCCGATGGTCAGGGCATCCTTCATGTTGTGAGTGACCATGAGGGCGGTCAGGTGATGGCCTTCCACAATCTCTCTGGTCAGGCGGAGCACTTTGGCGGCCGTCGCCGGGTCCAGGGCGGCGGTGTGTTCGTCCAGGAGCAGGAGCTTTGGTTTCTGGAGCGTGGCCATGAGCAGAGTGACTGCCTGGCGCTGGCCGCCGGAGAGCAGGCCAACTTTGTCTGAAAGACGGGTTTCCAGACCCAGTCCCAGAGTGGAGAGCTGTTCTCGGTATATGGAACGCTCCACGTCGTTTAACTGCCAGCCCAGTCCGCGGCGCATTCCCCGCCGCTTCGCCAGAGCCAGGTTTTCCTCAATCTGCATTCCGGCGCAGGTGCCCTTCATGGGATCCTGAAATACGCGGCCGATGTATCGGGCCCGCTTATATTCCGGCTGCAGAGTGACATTGATACCGTCGATGATGATGGTGCCGCAGTCCACCGGGTAGGTGCCGGCGATGGCGTTGAGCATGGTGGATTTCCCGGCTCCGTTTCCGCCGATGATGGTGACAAAGTCGCCCTCATTCAGTTTCAGGTTCAGATCGTCCAGAGCCCGTTTTTCGTTGATGGTTCCTTTATTGAAAGTTTTGGAAACGTGCGTGATCTCAATCATTGTTCTCCTCCTTTGCTGCCGCCTGTCTGCCGGCTGTTCCCGCCGCCGAAGATCTGGATGGAGCGCCTGTCTGCTTTGCCAGACGGTGTTCCTCCGCGTAGAGATCATTCGGAGAGTAGGATTTTTTCAGGTTGTACCGGCCCATGGCCACAGGAATGGCCAGAGCAGCTGCCACCATGACGGCGGAGAGGAGCTTCATATCGTTGGCATCCATGCCGAAGCGGAGAACCAGAGCCTGAATAATGAAGTAGACGATGGAACCCAGGATGGCGGAAAACAGCTTAAATCCGAAATTCTTTACCAGGCGGCCTAAGAGAACCTCTCCGATGACGATGGCTGCCAGACCGATGACGATGGCGCCCCGGCCCATGTTGATGTCGGCGTATTTCTGCATCTGGGCGATCATAGCCCCTGAGAGTCCGATGAGAGCGTTGGAGATGGCCAGAGCCAGCAGCTTGGTGTGACCGGTGTTGACGCCCAGGGCGCGGATCATGTCCTCGTTGTCGCCGGTGGCCCGCAGGGCGGAACCGATCTCTGTGCCGAAAAACCAGTACAGGATCAGGATGACCAGGATCACCAGCAGGATCCCCACCAGCATGGATGCCTGGGAATTGCTGATGCCAAGCCAGTCAGTAAAGAAGGAGACGGCGGTGTCCGCCTTTAAAAGTGGGTTGTTGGCTTTGCCTCCCATAATCCGCAGGTTTACGGACCAGAGGCCGATCTGGGTCAGGATTCCCGCTAAGATGGCCGGGATCTCGAATACTGTGTGGAGAATGCCGGTGACGGCTCCCGCGAGAAATCCGGCGCCCATACCCATAAGGGTGGCAGGAACCGGCGGGATCCCCGCCAGAATAGCCACGGTGGTGACACAGCCGCCCAGCGTGAAGCTGCCGTCTGCTGTCAGATCCGGGATATCCAGAAGTTTATAAGTGATGTATACGCCCAGCACCATAATGCCCCAGAGCACGCCCTGGGCCACTCCGCTCTGCAGGGATCCCATCAATCCGTTAATGTTCATTTCACTTTTCCAATCCTTCCAATTTCATATTTGTTCGTTCAGAGTCTGACCGATTTTTATTCCATCTCCAGGCCGGAAACATCCACGCCCAGCTCTGCGGCAGTGTCCTCATTTACCACCAGGCGGAGCTTGTCGGACGGATAGTATTCAATGGGCATGTCCGCGGGAGAAGCACCTTCCGTGAGAATCTTCACTGCCATTTCTCCGGCTACCCGGCCCAGCTCTTCATAATCGATGGTGTAGGTGGCGAGTCCGCCGGCCGTGCACATGCCTTCCTCCCCCACAATGGTGGGAAGCCCGTTGGCGTTGGCGATCATGGCTACGGTCGGCATTCCGGCGGCGATCACGTTGTCAGTGGGGGCATAGATTACGTCCACATTGCCTACCATGGACTCAACCACAGTCTGAATATCATTGGAAGTGGCGACGGTATAGTCCACGGCCGTCATTCCCGCGGCTTCACAGGCTTCCCTCGCCATCTGTGCCTGGATCTCGGAGTTGGATTCCGCGGAACAGTAGAGAATGCCCACTGTCTGCGCGTCCGGGAAGATCTGCTTTAACAGATCAATCTGATCCGCCACCGGTGTTAAATCGGAGGATCCAGTCACGTTTCCGCCGGGCTGTTCGTTGCTTTCCACCAGCCCGGAGGCCGCCGGGTCGGTCACTGCTGTGAGGACGATGGGGATCTCCTCTGTCTCTGCGGCGCAGGCCTGTGCTGCGGGAGTGGCGATGGCGAAAATCAGGTCATCGCCGTCATTGACGAATTTCTGGGCGATGGTGGTGCAGGTAGGGGTGTCTCCCGCCGCGTTCTGATCGTCCAGCTCATAGGAGATGCCGGAGTCATCTAAGGCGGCGATAAAGCCGTCCCGGCATTTGTCCAGGGCGTCGTGCTGCACGTACTGAAGGAGGCCGATGCGGTAGGTGCCGTCTGCGGATGATTCTTTTTCGGAGCTGTCCTCAGCGCCGGAGGAGGATGTCTCCGCAGAACTGTCAGCCGCTGATTCTGCGGAGGAAGAGCCGCAGCCGGCTGCTGCAGCTGCCACAATGGCTGTCATAGAGAGAATAGCCGCTTTTTTCAGATGTTTTTTCATAATTTTTCCCCTTTTCCGTAATAGTCTGGTAGGTAGTATCATACCATCGCAGCAGGTGTGTGTCAACAGTTTAAACCGCAACGCTTTAACGCTTTTGCGTGAAAAACTAAGAAGACAAGAAACCAAGCATAATTCTTGACAATTCCACCGTCCATATGATATATAGTAATTTAGACATGTGATATGAGTTTTCGACAGAGTATCCATGCAAATATTTCTAAGACCACCCGGAAACGGGTCAAGGCCATACGGACAGCCGGGTCAACTGCCGAGCGGCAACGGAAGGTTGCCATTATTGATTGAGTTAAAAGCTCAATTTTATAAGTTGGTTACTTTACAACCGGTGCGTGGATACGTACATCAACTTGTAAAACGGTCAATAAGAGTAGGAAAGTGGTATTTGCTGAACAGACTCTGTATCGAAAACGGTGAGCGGAAAAAGAAGGGGATTCCTGCACGGAAGGCATGGGAATCCGCCCGTTTTATGTCCGCAGACTGCAGATTTCGGTTCTGACGGTGTTGACAGGTAATGTGTACTGATGTGCGCATTACCTTTTTTGTTTAGCGGGAAACTTCGTTCCCTGTTAAATCGTTTTATCATATTTTACGGAAATCTATGGGAAAGGGGATTATTTTTATGGGAGACAAGCTGAAACTGTACGGCTTCAACAACCTGACCAAGGCCCTGAGCTTTAACATCTACGATGTGTGCTATGCAAAGACAGCGAGAGAACAGAAAGATTATATTGCCTATATTGATTCCCAGTATAATTCCGAGCGTCTGACCAATATCCTGACGACGCTCACAGACATGATCGGGGCCAAAGTGCTCAATATTTCCTGCCAGGACTACGAGCCCCAGGGGGCGTCGGTGACGATCCTGATCGCGGAAGGATCCATGATCCCGGCGGGATCGACCCAGCTGGCCCATCTGGACAAGAGCCACGTGACGGTCCACACCTATCCGGAGTATCATCCGGAGACGTTCCTTGCCACGTTCCGGGTGGATATCGACGTGGCCACCTGCGGGGAGATCACGCCGCTCTCCACTCTGGATTACCTGATCTCGTCCTTTGACTCGGACATCATCACCATGGATTACCGGGTGCGGGGCTTTACCAGGGATCTGGACGGGAAGAAACTGTTTATGGACCACCGGGTGACGTCCATTCAGGACTATATTTCCCCGGATATCCTGAAGCGGTACGACGCGGCGGACATCAACGTCTACGCGGCCAACCTGTTTCACACGAGAATGATGATCAAAGAGATCGATCTTCAGAACTACCTGTTCAAGACGGACGTGTACGAGCTTCCGCCCCAGGTGCGGCTGGAGATCATGAACAACCTGCGCCGGGAAATGATCGAGATTTTCAGCGGCTGCAATATTTACTAGGAAGTGAGAGAACGCGGGGCAAAGCCCGGCGAAGGCGGTATTTACAGGAGGAGATGAAATGGAGCCGTTGAATCAGGAGAGAGCGCCCATTTACGAGGCGCTGGAGAAATTTGGAAAAATGAGGGTGGTTCCCTTTGACGTGCCCGGACACAAGAGAGGCCGGGGCAATCCGGAGCTGACCAGGCTGTTAGGCGAGCGGTGCGTGTCCATGGATGTCAATTCCATGAAGCCCCTGGACAATCTCTGCCACCCGGTTTCCGTGATCCGGGAGGCGGAGATTCTGGCGGCCCAGGCGTTCGGCGCGGCCCACGCCTTTCTCATGGTGGGAGGGACCACGTCGGCGGTGCAGAGCATGATACTGACAGTGGCCAAGAGGGGAGAGAAAATCATTCTTCCCAGAAATGTCCACCGCAGCGTCATGGGAGCCATGGTGCTGTGCGGAGCCGTTCCGGTGTACGTAAATCCGGAGTGCGACCACCGGCTGGGGATTCCCCTGGGAATGAGCGTGGAGGCGGTGAAAAAAGCGGTGGAGGAGCACCCGGACGCGAAGGCCATTCTGGTAAACAACCCCACTTACTACGGCATCTGTTCGGATCTGCGCTCTATTGTGGAGATCGCCCACAGCCACGGGATGCTGTGCCTGGCGGACGAGGCCCACGGAACTCATTTTTACTTCAGCGACGAGCTGCCCGTTTCCGCCATGGCGGCGGGAGCGGATATGGCTGCTGTTTCCATGCACAAGTCCGGCGGCAGCCTGACCCAGAGTTCTCTGCTGCTCACAGGCCCGGCCATGCACGAGGGCTATGTGCGGCAGATCATCAATCTGACTCAGACCACCAGCGGCTCCTACCTGCTTCTGTCCAGCCTGGATATTTCCAGGAGAAATCTGGCGCTGCGGGGAGAAGAAGCCTTTAAGCGGGTGGCGGGGCTGGCCCGGTACGCCAGAAAGGAGATCAACCTGATCGGCGGCTACTACGCCTACTCAAAGGAGCTGATCAACGGCGACAGCATTTTTGATTTTGACGAGACGAAGCTGTCGGTGAACACCCTTGAGGTGGGATTGGCGGGCATCGAGGTCTATGATCTGCTCCGGGATGAGTACGACATTCAGATCGAGTTCGGCGATCTGGGAAATATCCTGGCATATCTGTCCATCGGCGACCGGTCCAGGGATATTGAGCGGCTGGTAAGCGCCCTGGCGGAGATCCGCAGGCGGTTTGAGAAAGATCCGGCGGGCCTGATGAAGCAGGAGTACATCGACCCGGAGGTGGCGGTGTCGCCCCAGGATGCGTTTTACGCGGACAAGGAGTCTCTGCCGATCATGGAGACGGCCGGGCGGATCTGCAGCGAGTTTGTCATGTGCTATCCTCCGGGAATCCCCATTCTGGCCCCCGGAGAGCGGATCACGGAGGATATTCTGGATTACATACAGTATGCAAAGGAAAAAGGCTGTTCCATGACCGGCCCTGAGGACGCGGCCATCGAGCGGTTAAACGTATTAAAATAAGGACAGGAGGCGCTTATGGAATTTTGGTTTTCAGAGATTCACACCCCCAATGTGAAGCTGTCCATCCGGGTGGACCGGCAGCTTTACAGCGGAAAGAGCGAGTTTCAGCGGATCGACGTGTTTGAATCGCCGGAATTCGGCCGTTTTCTCACGCTGGACGGCTATATGATGCTGACGGAAAAGGATGAATTTATCTACCATGAGATGATCACCCACATTCCCATGGCGGTGCATCCGAAAGTGAAGGATGTGCTGGTGATCGGCGCCGGAGACGGCGGAGTGATCCGGGAACTGACCAGATATCCGGATATTGAGCACATCGATATGGTGGAGATCGACGAGCTGGTGGTGGAGGTGTGCAAAAAATACCTTCCCCGGACAGCCTGCCGCCTGGACGATCCGAGAGTGTCCATCCACTATGAGGACGGCCTGAAATTTATCCGCTCCTGCGAGGACCGCTACGATCTGATCATTGTGGATTCCACCGATCCTTTCGGACCGGGAGAAGGGCTGTTTACGAGAGAATTTTACGGCAGCTGCTTCAAGGCGCTGAGGGAGGACGGGATCATGGTCAATCAGCATGAGAGCCCCTTCTATCCGGAGGACGCTCTGGCCTGCCAGCGGGCCCACAAGCGGGTGGTGGAGTCTTTCCCCATCAGCCGGGTGTACCAGGCCCACATTCCCACTTATCCGTCGGGACACTGGCTGTTTGGCTTCGCGTCGAAGAAATATCATCCGTTAAAGGATCTGGACGAGACCAGATGGAACATGCGGGGATTGAAATGCCGCTATTACACGACAACGCTGCATAAGGGGGCATTTTATCTGCCCGCATACGTGGAGGAGATGCTGGAAGATGTTGAGTAAAAATACAGAAGTGTTTATGGGATGTGACTGGGAGCCGGAGGAGGCGGACACCATACTGTTCGGCGCTCCTTTTGACTCTACCACTTCCTACCGGCCGGGCACAAGGTTCGGCAGCGGCGCTATCCGCCATGAGGCTTACGGCCTGGAAGACTACAGCCCTTATCAGGACAGAGATTTAAGCCAGGTGAAAACGGCGGATATCGGGGATCTTGAGCTGTGCATCGGGGATACAAAGACGGTGCTGGACCAGATCAAAGCCTGCGCGGAGGAGATCCTGGCAGCCGGAAAACGGCCGTTTATGCTGGGAGGAGAGCATCTGGTGACGCTGGGAGCATTCCGGGCGGCGGCAGAGAAATATCCGGATATTCATATTATTCATTTTGACGCCCACGCGGATTTGAGGGAGGACTATCTGGGAATGCCCCTGTCCCACGCCTGTGTGCTGCGCCGGTGCTGGGAGATCACGGGAGATGGAAAAATTTTCCAGTTCGGCATCCGCTCCGGGGACCGGAAGGAATTTGAGTGGGGAAAAGACCATGTGACCACCAGAAGGTTTTCCTTTGAAGGTCTGGAGGAGACGCTTGAAAGGCTGAAGGGAAAACCGGTTTACTTTACGGTGGATCTGGATGTGCTGGATCCGTCCGTATTTCCGGGGACGGGGACGCCGGAGCCGGGAGGCGTGAGCTTTGACGAGCTGAGAAAAGCGGTGACGCTGGTGTGCAGCCGGGCAGATGTGGTGGCCTGCGACGTAAACGAGTTAAGCCCCCACTACGACCAGAGCGGAGTGTCAACCATGGCGGCAGGGAAAATCGTGAGAGAGATGCTGCTGGCCCTGGGATGAGACAGAGCGGGATCCGCCGCTGGCTGTGGGATGCCGGGTGAAGGAGAGAGAAAATCGCCGCCGGCTGGGATACCAGATGAGGCGAGGCGGGATCCGCCGCCGGCTATTGGATGTCGGGTGAAGGAGAGAAAAAATCGCCGCCGGCTGAGGCCGGCCTGCGGAAAAAGATAAAATATTTCGCGGCAGGCGCCGGATGGATGTGCAGTCATGTCCGCCAGGTTTTCTGCCAGCGGGGAAAACAGGAGGAAGAGAACATGGGAAAAGCGTTGATTATCGGATGCGGAGGCGTGGCCTCTGTGGCTGTTCACAAGTGCTGTCAGAACAGCGAAGTATTTGAGGAGATCTGCATTGCCAGCCGGACAAAGTCCAAGTGCGATGCGCTGAAGGAGAAGCTGGAGAACACCACGAAGACAAAGATCACCACCGCGCAGGTGGATGCCAACGACGTGGACCAGCTGGTGGCCCTGATCAATCAGGTAAAGCCGGATGTGGTGCTGAACCTGGCTCTGCCCTATCAGGATCTGACCATCATGGACGCCTGCCTGGCCACAAAGACCAGCTATGTGGACACGGCCAACTATGAGCCGGAGGACACGGCGAAATTTGAGTACAGCTGGCAGTGGGCTTACAGAGAGTGCTTTGAGAAGGCCGGTATCACCGCCGTGCTGGGAAGCGGATTTGATCCGGGCGTGACGGGAGTATTTTCCGCCTATGCCTTAAAGCATGAATTTGACGAGATCAATTACATTGACATTTTAGACTGCAACGGCGGCGACCATGGCTACCCCTTCGCCACCAATTTCAACCCGGAGATCAACATCCGCGAGGTGTCCGCCAACGGCTCCTACTGGGAGGACGGCCACTGGGTGGAGACGAAGCCCATGGAGATCAAGCGGGTTTACAATTTCAAGGAAGTGGGCGAGAAGGACATGTATCTGCTCCACCACGAGGAGATCGAGTCCCTGGCTTTAAATATCCCGGGCATCAAGAGAATCCGCTTCTTCATGACCTTCGGGGAGAGCTATCTGAACCATCTGAAATGTCTGGAGGACGTGGGCATGACCTCCATCGAGCCCATTATGTATGAAGGAAAAGAGATCGTTCCCCTGCAGTTTTTAAAGGCTGTGCTGCCGGATCCGGCGAGCCTCGGCCCCCGCACGAAGGGAAAGACCAATATCGGCTGCATTTTCCGCGGCAAAAAGGACGGAAAAGAGAAAAATTACTACCTTTATAATATCTGCGATCACCAGGAATGCTATAAAGAGGTGGGCTCCCAGGCAGTGGCTTACACCACCGGCGTTCCAGCCATGATCGGCGCCATGATGGTGATGACCGGAAAATGGAATACGCCCGGCGTGCACAATGTGGAGGAGTTTGACCCCGATCCCTTTATGGATGCTCTGAACAAGTGGGGTCTGCCCTGGCAGGAGGACCGTGATCCGGTGCTGGTGGACTGATGAGCGGGGGAGAAAAGATTTCCACCCCTTATTTCTTGGTGGATGAAGGACTGCTCAAAAAGAATCTGAAGATCTTAAAAGATGTGCAGGAGAAGGCCGGATGCAAAATTCTGCTGGCGCAGAAGGCATTTTCCATGTTTTACGCCTACCCGCTGCTGCGGAAATATCTGGCGGGCAGCACGGCCAGCGGCCTTTACGAGGCCAGGCTGGGGCACGAGGAGTTCGGCGGGGAGACCCATGTGTTCTCCCCGGCCTACCGCGGGGATGAGTTTGAGGAGCTGTTAAAATACGCGGATCATTTTGTATTCAACTCCCCGGACCAGGTGAGAAGGTTCGGCCGCCGGGCAAAGGAGGCGGGAAAGCAGGTGGGCCTGCGCATCAATCCGGAGTGCTCCACCCAGGAAGGCCACGCCATCTACGATCCCTGCGCGCCCGGGTCCCGTCTGGGAACCACCATTGACAACTTCGACGAGGGGATCCTTCCTCTGCTGGACGGACTCCATTTCCACACTCTGTGCGAGCAGGGGGCGGAGGATCTGGAGACGACGGTGAAGGCAGCGGAGGAAAAGTTCGGGCGCTATCTCATGGGGATGAAATGGCTGAATCTGGGGGGCGGCCACCATATTACGAAGGACGGCTACAATGTGGATCTGCTGATCCGGCTGATCCGCCGCCTGAAAGAAACCTATCATGTGGAAATTTATCTGGAGCCCGGGGAGGCGGTGGTCCTGAATGCCGGCTTCCTGGTTTCTTCTGTGCTGGATACCATGTCAAACGGCATGGACATTGCCATTCTGGACACTTCCGCCGCCTGCCATATGCCGGATGTGCTGGAGATGCCCTACCGGCCGCCGGTGAAGGACTCCGGGGAGCCGGGGGAAAAGCCGTTTACGTACCGGCTGGCAGGGCCCACCTGCCTGGCGGGGGACGTGATCGGGGATTATTCCTTTGACCGGCCGCTCCGGGGGGGAGATCGGGTGGTGTTTGAAGACATGGCCCTGTACACCATGGTGAAGACCAACACGTTTAATGGTATGGCCCTGCCGTCCATCGTCTGGAGGTCGGAGGACGGACAGGAGAGCCTGGTAAAATCCTTCGGATATGAGGATTTTAAGGGGCGCCTGTCTTAAACTCTGCGGCGGGGCGAATCTGCCCCGGCCGGAATAATTATGAGAAATGAAGGGAAAGCTATGTATACATTTCAGGACCTGATCAATATTACGGCGAAGCTCCGCTCCGAGGAGGGATGCTCCTGGGACCGGGCGCAGACCCACGAGAGCTTAAAGCCCTATCTTACGGAAGAATCCGGGGAAGTTCTCCAGGCCATTGACAGAGGAGACATGGAAAATCTCTGCGAGGAGCTGGGAGATGTGCTGTTTCAGGTGATGCTTCACAGCCAGATCGCGGCGGAGGCGGGAGACTTCACCATTGAGGATGTGATAGACGGTATCTGCGACAAAATGGTGTTCCGCCATCCCTACGTATTCGGCGGGGAAAACGCCGCCGGAAAAGGAGGCCGCGCCCTCACCTGGGAAGAGCTAAAAAACCTTGACAAACTAAGGAAAAACAGATATAAAGATAGTTGACGTATCACTATCGGAATCCGAAGATCCTGTCGGGTTTTGAATGAGTAATTAGGAGGAAAAACAGAATGAATAAGACAGAATTAATCGCAGAGATCGCAGAGAGAGCAGAAATTTCTAAAAAGGATGCGGAGAAAGCGTTAAAAGCATTTACAGATGTTGTTGCAGATGAGCTGGTTAAGGGTGAGAAGGTTCAGCTGGTAGGCTTCGGAACCTTTGAGGTTTCCGAGAGAGCTGCCAGAGAGGGAAGAAACCCGAAGAGCGGCGAGCCCATGAAGATCGAGGCTTCCAGAAGCCCGAAGTTCAAAGCCGGCAAGGCGTTAAAGGATATGGTAAACGCATAATCTATGAGACTTGATAAATTTTTAAAGGTGTCCCGCCTGATCAAGCGGAGAACCGTGGCCAACGAAGCCTGCGACGCAGGCCGCGTGCTGGTCAATGACAAGGCGGCGAAAGCCTCCTACGACGTGAAAAACGGCGATGTGATTGAGATACAGTTTGGGACCAGATCCGTAAAGGTGGAAGTGCTGGATGTGCAGGAAACCGTAAAAAAGGACGAGGCCAAGGAGCTTTACCGCTATCTGTAAATTTGATCATAAAAAGACAGACTTCCTCATACACTGAAATCAAAGACGCAGTGTGTGAGGAGTTTTTTTGTTCAGCGGGAAACTTTGCTTCCTGTTGGACAAAATGCCTGACAGAGATCGCGCTGCGGCGGAAAGGAAAGCGTCGTTTCAGCGGCCCTCCGCAGGCACAAAATCCTGCGGAGCAGGATTTTTTTATGGATGAGATCAGAACGAGAGCCCACAGAGTCGTGCTGGAAAACCGGTCAAAGGGGACCGTCACCGGGATCCAGGATGTGGTTTCTTTTGACGAAAATCAGATTGTGCTGGACACGGACATGGGCCTGCTCACAATCAAGGGGAAAAATCTCCATGTGAGCCGGCTGACGCTGGAGAAGGGGGAGACGGATATTGACGGATCCATTGACAGCCTGACCTACTCCTCCAACGAGGCTTACCGCAAATCCGGGGAGTCTTTCTTTGCCCGGCTGTTTAAATAAGGAGCCGCCGTCTATGGATCAGCAGATCTTGGAGGAACTGCGTCTGGCCGGGTCGGGCTTTGCCGCCGGCCTGTGGCTGATGGCTGTCTATGACGGGCTGCGGATTTTCAGGATCCTTGTGCCCCACCGCGGACTGGTCACGGGATTTGAGGATTTCTGCTACTGGATCTATTCCGGCTTTACGGTGTTCGGACTGCTCTACCGGGGAAACGGCGGGAATGTGCGGGCCTACATGATCGCCGCCGCGGCTGCCGGAATGATTCTTTTTGACCGTGCAGTGAGCAGAAGGGTCCTCAGGGTATTGCAAAAATGCAGAAAATCCCTTAAAATGAAGTTTAAGAAACAAAAAAAGCTGGTGAGCAAATGAGCAGAAGATCAAGGTCCAAAAGGCGCAGAAGAGAAAAGTGGGGCAACCGCATGGCCATGTTCGGGCTGACGTTAGTGGTCGGCAGCCTGGCAGTCGTGGTGGGAATCCGCGGCGGTTCTCTGCGGGAAAAGGACGCCCAGTACCAGATCCAGGAGCAGCAGCTGGAGGCCCAGCTGGAGCAGGAGAAGCAGCGGGGCGAAGCGCTGGAGGAGGAGCGGGTGTACGTCCAGACAAAACAGTATATTGAGAAAGTGGCGAAAGAGAAGCTGGGCCTGGTCAATCCGGATGAGATCCTGCTGAAGCCGTCAGAGTAAGAAGGGCATTATTTCCCTCCCACCTGCATATAATAGGAGTTATGCGGGTGAGGAGGGATTTTTGTGCTTAGACATAAGCCGGACCGCCGGGGGACGGCGGAACTGAACGGGTATACGGCCCGGAGATTAAATGAAATGGCCCTGTCGCTCAGCTCTCTGGCCCGGTCCTGCGCGGACGGAGCCGGGCAGGGGCAGGGGCTGTCTAAGGAGGACGGCCTGGCGGCAGTGAAGGCGGCGGCCGACCTGGTGTGCGGCAGCTGCGAAAAATGCGGTATTTACCGGGAAAGCACGGAGGAGAACAGCTATTTTCTCTATTATCTGCTGCGGGCCTTCGAGCAGAAGGGAAAACTGGAGCGGGGAGATATGCCTCAGATGTTCCTGGAGACGTGCGGGCAGAGCGAGGAGTACATATATCAGCTGAACAGGAGCCTGGGGCGGGCCACCATGAACCTGGCCTGGAAAAACCGGTTTCTGGAGAGCAGGGATACGGTGATCTCCCAGTTCCGGGAGCTGGCGGTGATCTTAGAGGAATTTGCCCGCCAGATGGAGGCGGCTTCTGACGTGACATCCGCCGGGGAAAAGGCGCTTAAGCGGGCTTTCCGGCAGAAAAAGCTGGCTGTTTCCAGGCTGCTGATCCTGGAATATGAGAGCGGGCAGAGGGAGGTGTTTGCCGATATCCGGGCGGCAGGCGGGCGCTGCATGACGGCAAAGGACGCCTGCCGCCTGATCGGACAGGCCCTGGGCGGCGTCTGGACCCCGGCCAGAGAAGGGAGAAACATTATCACCAGGACGGAGGCTCCCTACCGCTTTACGGAGGAGGGGAAATACCGCCTGGTGTACGGAGTGGCCGGCCTTCCCAGGGACGGGGAGACGGTGTCCGGGGACAGCTACACCTTTAACGGCTCCCTCCCCGGCCAGGTGGTCGTGAGCCTCTCGGACGGCATGGGCAGCGGAGAGACGGCTTCCAGGGAGAGCAGCCGGGTGGTGGAGCTGACGGAGGAGCTTCTGGAGACGGGATTTTCCGCCAGGGCGGCCCTGAAAATGGTCAATACGGTGCTCCTGCTGGCGGGGGGAGAACAGCATCCGGCCACCCTGGATCTGGCGTGCATGGACTTGTACACCGGAGTGCTGGAAATGATGAAAATGGGGGCGGCTCCCACTTTCGTGAAGGGAGAAAACGGCGTGGAGATCATGGAGGCGGGCGAACTGCCCGCCGGCGTCATACGGGGAGTGGAGCCGGTGCTGCTCTCGAAAAAGCTGTGGGAGGAGAACTGGATCGTGATGGTGAGCGACGGCATTTTAGACGCCCTTCCGGGAGAGGAGAAAGAGCTTGTGATGCGGGAGTATTTAGAAGGGGCGGACTGGGACCAGCCCCAGGCAGTGGCGGAGGCGGTGCTTAGATTTGCCTCCTCCTTTGAGGAGAGGCCCAGGGATGACATGACGGTGCTGACTGCGAGGATCTGGAAGCGGAAATAAAGCACCTCCCATTGTCTGCCGCTTGCAACTGTCCGGGAATCCATGTATAGTAGGGGCATAGGAAATCACAGAGGAGGATGCCGGACAGATGGAGCTGCAGAAAAAAGTAGAAGAGACCATGAGACGGGAACATATGGCAGAAAAAGGCGGGCATATCGTGGCGGCCGTATCCGGCGGCAAAGATTCGGCCTGCCTTTTGCGCGTGTTAAAGGAGCTCTCCGGCAGCTGGCCTTTCACCCTGGAAGCCCTGCACGTCAACCACGGGCTGCGGGGAGAGGAGGCGGATCGGGATGAGAACTTTACGAGAGAGCTGTGCGGCCGGCTGGGAGTGAAGCTGACGGTCCTGCGGGCGGACGTGAGGAAGACGGCAGCGGAGCGGAGACTCTCGGAGGAGGAGGCCGGGCGCCAGGTGCGCTACGAGGCGTTAAGAGCGCTGGCGGAAGAAAGGCGCAGAGAGCGGGGAGAGGGCGCCCCGGCCTGTGTGATCGCCACCGCCCACCACCGGGACGACAGCGCGGAGACGATCCTGCTCAATCTGTTCCGCGGGAGCGGGCTGAAAGGACTGGGGGGAATCCGGCCGGTGTCCGGGTCGGTGATCCGCCCCCTGATCGAAATCAGCTCCCAGCAGATCCGCTCCTGGATGGAAGAAAATGGATTCGGCTGGTGCGAGGATTCCACCAATGGAGACACGGACTACGCCAGAAACAGGATCCGGGGGCAGATCCTTCCTCTGGCGGCGAAGGTCAACCGCGAGGCGTCTGCCAACATTGTCAGGGCCGGAGGTTTTCTGGCTCAGGCGGACGAATACCTGGAAAGCCAGGCGGCCTCCCTTATCGGAAGCCGCTGCTTTAAGGACGGGGAGGCGTTCGGAGTTCCCGCCTGGGTGCTGTCTGAGGTGCCGGAGATCATAAGGATCTACGGGGTGAGGCAGATGCTGCGCATGGCAGGATGTCCCCTGCGGGATGTGGGGGCCGTACACCTGGAGGCAGCCGCCGCTCTGGCCGGCGGGCCGGTGGGCAGACAGGTCCAGCTGCCGGGCGGTTTTCTCGCCTGGAACGGCTACGAGACGTTTTTTGTGGGACGGGAGGAGAAACTGGCGGCTCCTGTCCTGCCGAAACTGAAATTTTCCCGTTTTTCCTGGGAAAAAGGAATGGAAATTCCAAAAAACCAGTATACGAAATGGTTCGACTATGATAAAATGAAGGGTGTGCCGTTTTTGAGATTTCGCCGGACGGGAGATTATTTTCAGCTCCCCGGAGGCGGGAGAAAAAGCCTGAAGGCGTATATGATCGATGAAAAAATACCTCAGAAGCAGAGGGACCGCATCCCGGTCCTGGCGGAGGGAAGTCATGTGATCTGGCTGATCGGCTACCGGATCAGCGAATACTATAAGGTGACGGCGCAGACAAAACAGATATTGGAAGTGGCAGTAGACGGAGGAGAAAGATAATGGCGGATAAAATTCGTGTATTATTAAAGGAAGAGGAAGTAAACGCCCGGATCAGCGAGATCGCGGCCCAGGTGAGCAGAGATTACGAGGGAAAATGTGTGCACCTGATCTGCATTTTAAAGGGAGGCGTGTTTTTTACCTGTGAGCTGGCAAAACGGCTGACCGTGCCGGTGACTCTGGACTTTATGTCCGTGTCCAGCTACGGCAGCGGGACGGTGTCCAGCGGCGTGGTGAAGATTGTAAAGGATCTGGATGAACCGCTGGAGAACAAGGATGTGCTGATCGTGGAGGATATTATAGACTCCGGACGGACTCTCGCGTACCTGATCGAGGTGCTGAAGCAGAGAAATCCGGCCAGCATCCGTCTCTGTACTCTGCTTGACAAGCCGGAGCGGCGGGTGAAAAAACAGGTGTCCGTGGATTACACCTGCTTTACGATTCCCGACGAGTTTGTTGTGGGCTACGGTCTGGACTACGACCAGAAGTACCGGAACCTGCCCTATATCGGAGTAATCGAACAATAAGGAGGAGATTTGTGAAACAGCAGTCATTTAGGGGATTCGGTTTTGTCCTGCTCATGATGTTGCTCATCTACATGGCCATGATACTGCCGAATCGGATGTTTGTAAACAAGCGCACCAGCCAGGAATTTTTAAACGACCTGGAGAGCGGGCGCATGGTGGAAGTGGAGATCCAGCCCAACCAGGAAACTCCCACCGGCCAGGTAAATTACATCATGACCGACGGAGAGCAGTATGTGGCCTACGTATCGGATGTAAAAGAGGTGGAGAGCAGACTTCAGGATGAGTCCATTGACTATACCATGCAGGATGTTCCCCACGAGAGCTACCTGATGACGGTGGTGGTGCCTGTCGCTCTGACCGGCATCGTCGTGGTGGCGATCTTTGCCTTTATGAATATGAGGGCCGGAGGCGGCGGTACCAACGCGAAGATGATGAACTTCGGCAAGAGCCGTGCCCGCATGAGCCGCGACAACAAGGTGAATTTCAGCAAGGTTGCCGGCCTGGAAGAGGAGAAGGAAGAGCTGGAGGAAGTGGTGGATTTCCTGAGAAATCCTCAGAAATATACAAGCGTGGGCGCCAGAATCCCGAAGGGACTGATACTGGTGGGCCCGCCCGGAACGGGAAAAACTCTGCTGGCGAAGGCGGTGGCCGGAGAGGCGGGAGTGCCGTTTTTCTCCATTTCCGGTTCTGACTTTGTGGAAATGTTCGTGGGTGTGGGCGCTTCCCGTGTCCGCGACTTATTTGACGAGGCGAAGAGAAATTCTCCCTGCATCGTGTTCATCGACGAGATCGACGCCGTGGCCCGCAGAAGGGGCACCGGCATGGGCGGCGGCCACGATGAGAGAGAGCAGACCTTAAACCAGCTTCTGGTGGAGATGGACGGTTTCGGCGTCAACGAGGGCATCATCGTGATGGCAGCCACGAACCGGGTGGATATCCTGGATCCGGCGATCCTGCGCCCCGGCCGTTTTGACCGCAAGGTGGCGGTGGGACGTCCCGATGTGAAGGGGCGCCGGGAGATCCTGGGAGTCCACTCCAGCGAAAAGCCGCTGGCGGAGGACGTGGATCTGGACCGGATCGCCCAGACTACGGCAGGATTTACAGGCGCGGACCTAGAGAATCTGATGAACGAGGCGGCCATTGTGGCAGCCAGACAGGGGCGGAAGTTTATCTGCCAGGCAGATATTGAGAAAGCCTTCGTGAAGGTGGGGATCGGAGCGGAGAAGAAGAGCAAGGTCATCTCCGACAAGGAAAAGAAGATCACAGCCTACCACGAGACGGGCCATGCCATTTTGTTTCACGTTCTGCCGGACGTGGGGCCGGTGCACACCATTTCCATCATTCCCACGGGAATGGGAGCGGCCGGATATACCATGCCGCTGCCGGAGAAGGATGAGATGTTCAATTCCAGGAGCAAGATGCTTCAGAATATCATGGTATCCCAGGGCGGGCGCATCGCGGAGGAACTGGTCTTCCACGACGTGACCACGGGAGCTTCCCAGGATATCAAGCAGGCCACATCCATCGCCAGAGCCATGGTGACGCAGTACGGCATGTCTGAGAAGCTGGGAATGATCAGCTACGGCGGCGATGAGGACGAAGTATTTATCGGCCGCGATCTGGCCCACACCCGCTCCTACAGCGAGCGCGTGGCAGGGGAGATCGACGATGAGGTAAAACGCATTGTGGACGAGTGCTACGCGAAGGCGAAGGCGCTGATTCTGGAACATGAGGATGTGCTTCACGCCTGCAGTGCCCTTCTGATGGAAAAAGAGAAGATCGGCCAGGCGGAATTTGAGGAAGTGTTTAATTCCTGCCCGTCTGCCGCCAAAATGCACACAGAAAGTGAAGTATGACAAGGCCCGCGGGAAGCGCGCCTGACAGGAAAGAATCCTGCTTCGCAGAGTTTTTAAAGCCGCCGGAGGCATGATCCGTTTTCAGCCGCCGGCGGCTTTTTTGTAAATAATTCCGGGGCGTGGGAAATGATACCCGGAAACGGGGCGTGAATTTGCATAAAAAACATTTTTGAATTCATAGATGTTTGTGCACACTTATTTTGCTTCTTATGATACTATAATTAACGTAAACCCCCCCAATACATTATATAGTTTTTGCTACACCCCATAAGAAACGAAATACCTTCTCCTGAAAGAGCCGGCTACCCCGCCGGCTCTTTCTCTGTCTGAAAAAAGGTTTGGCCGTGCCGCAGACCGGCTGCCTCCGGCAGTCCGGCGCGGGAGGATCCAGCCGGCGGGACGGAGGTTTCCTGTGAGCTAAAAAAAGGAGTTTTCTATTGTATAATTTCCATGGGTAGGATAAAATAGAAAGAGAACAGATATGCAGACTTAAAGAGGGGTACACTCATGAACAGAGAAGCATTATTTGCCGATGAGACGGAGGATTACCGGATTCCGGCGGAACCGGAGGAAGGCGAGGAAGTGTGCCTGCGTTTTCGGACTTTAAAAGGCGGGGCTGACCGCGTTTTTTTTATTAGACTGAATAAGGGGATCCAGGTCCGGATGAACCGGAGAAGTTCAGATTCCCTGTTTGATTATTATGAATACAGGATGACTCTGGGAGAGGAGCCGGAGTTTTTTTACTTTCGGGCGGAGGAGGACGGCGGGGAAACCTGCTGCTACAACCGTCTGGGAGCGGTGGACAGCGCCGGCTGGGATTACGCGTTTCGGATCACGCCGGGATTTCACACGCCGGAGTGGGCCAAAGGCGCGGTGATGTATCAGATCTTCGTGGACCGGTTCAACCGGGGTGAGACGTTCAACGACGTGGAGAGCGGCGAGTACATTTATATCGGACAGCCGATCTCCAAGGTGGCTGACTGGAGTTCAGATCCGGAGCCCATGGATGTGGGACGGTTTTACGGAGGAGATCTGCAGGGCGTGTGGGATAAGCTGGACTACCTGCAGTTTCTGGGGGTGGAAGTGATCTATTTCAATCCCCTGTTTGTGTCGCCGTCCAACCACAAATACGACTGTCAGGATTATGACCACATAGATCCCCACTACGGCGTGATCGTGAAGGACGGGGGAAAGAGAGCGGTGGAGAGCGGAATGGACAATTCCCAGGCGACCCGCTACATCCTGCGCTCCACAGACCGGAGAAATCTGGAAGCCAGCGACGCCTTTTTTGCCAGGATGATGGAGGAAATCCACAAGAGAGGGATGCGGGTGATCATTGACGGCGTGTTCAATCACTGCGGCTCCTTCAACAAGTGGCTGGACCGGGAGAGAATTTATGAAAAGTCCGGGCAGTACGAGCCGGGAGCCTACGTGTCGGCGGACAGCCCGTACCGGACATTTTTTAAGTTTAATAAGGACGACTGGCCCTACAACACCAGCTATGACGGCTGGTGGGGCCACGACACCCTGCCGAAGCTCAACTACGAGGAATCGCCCAAGCTCTATCAGTATATTCTGAATGTTGCGAAAAAATGGGTTTCACCGCCCTACTCCGTGGACGGCTGGCGGCTGGACGTGGCTGCGGATCTGGGCCGCACCAGTGAGTTTAACCACCGCTTCTGGAGGGATTTCCGCCGGGTGGTGAAGGAGGCCAATCCGGATGCCCTGCTGCTGGCGGAGCACTACGGCGATCCCACCAGCTGGCTTCAGGGGGATCAGTGGGATTCGGTGATGAATTATGACGCCTTTATGGAGCCGGTTTCCTGGTTCCTCACAGGCATGGAGAAGCACAGCGACTGGAAGAGCGACGAGCTCTATGGGGACGGGGAGAAATTTTTTGAGTCCATGGCCCGCAATATGGCCAGGCTGCAGACGCCGTCCCTGCTCACAGCCATGAATGAGCTGTCCAACCACGACCACTCCCGCTTTCTTACCAGGACGAACCGGACGGTGGGCCGTCTGGGCGGAATGGGAGCCAGAGCCGCGGAGGAAGGAATCGACAAGGGAGTGTTCCGGGAGGCGGTGATGATCCAGATGACCTGGCCGGGGGCGCCGACGATCTACTACGGCGACGAGGCCGGCGTGTGCGGATGGACCGACCCGGACAACCGGCGCACCTATCCCTGGGGGGACGAGGACATTGAGCTGGTGGACTATCACAGCTATCTGACTTTTTACCACAAGAAGCTGGTGTCCCTGAAAAAAGGCTCTCTGAAGGCGCTGAGCTGGGGCGACCAGTACATTGCCTACGGGAGGATGAAGGACAGGGAGAAATGTGTGATCGTCGTCAACAACAGCACGGAGGACCGAGATCTGGAAGTGCCGGTCTGGCAGCTGGGGATTCCCGACGGCACGGTGCTTAAGAGGCTGATGTATTCCAACCGCTACGGCCATAACGTGGGCCGGGTGGACTACTCCAGCAAAAACGGCTGCGTGAATCTGGAAATGGAAGGCACCAGCGCCATTCTGCTGGCCTGCCGCGTAGGCGGCGAGATGTACGTGTAGCGGCTGTCCGGAAAATAAGGGAGACAGGAAGATGGATGCCGCCCGCCCGTGAAGGGCGGGGGCAGAGACGGGGACGGAAAAGTTCGCGGGCCTCTGCAGCCGGAACGCTGTCCCTTCAAACGCTGCTCCTTCATAAAAAAAGGCTTGATTTTTTGCGGCTGCTGTGATACACTAAAATTCGCTTGAGAAAGCAATTATGGATGGGTTCCCGAGTGGCCAAAGGGGGCAGACTGTAAATCTGTTAGCGATGCTTTCGGTGGTTCGAATCCACCTCCATCCATTAGCGGGTATGACCCGCTTTTCCTATATGGGATGCCGGCATGGCGGAACTGGCAGACGCACAGGACTTAAAATCCTGCGGGACTTACCTCCCGTACCGGTTCGATTCCGGTTGCCGGCACTGAAAAACCCTTGAGAAATCAAGGGTTTTTTGCTGTATGCACGGCGGAGGAAAGGGAACTTGCCGCTTTCGTGGCCCGCAAAGGGATCGGCGCCGGCGGCAAAAGCGGGCGGGGCTCCCATGACCGGAAAGTCAGAATGAGAGAGCGGAGGCGGAGCAGGTGAAGGAATTTGTGATTGCAGAGGGCAGAAAAGAGGACATTCCGGAGATTTTAGAGGTTATGAGAGGGGCGGAGGCCGGTCTGCCCTGCCGGGACTGGTACGTGACAGACGGAGAGGAGTTCTTTGAGGCCCATATGGGAGAAGAGGGATTCGTGCTGACGGCCAGGGATGGGGAGAGCAGCCGCCTGGCAGGTTTCCTGGCGGTGCGGATCCCCGGGCTGGCGGAGGACAATCTGGGGCGCTTTTTAGGGCTTGAGGAGGAAGAGCTGAAAAAGACAGCCCATATGGAGTCTGCGGCGGTGGCCCCTCTGTTTCGCGGAAACGGCCTGCAGGGGAGAATGATGGCGGAGGCGGAGCGGATGCTGAAAGAAAGAGGATTTGACCGGCTGATGGGTACTGTCCATCCGGAGAACCGCTACAGCCGGAATCATTTTCTGCGGCTGGGCTATCGGACGGCGGCCCGGGCCAGAATGTACGGCGGCCTTCCCCGCGAGATCATGGAAAAGGAGATTGAGAGATTCTGATCCGGTCGGAGAGAGGATGCGCGGAAGAGAGAAGAAGATGTGAAAAAAAGTGTTGACAGCGGGGGAGTTTTCCTGTAAAATAACAATCGCTGTGAAAATAATCAGCCCAACCCGATAGATGCCTAGATAGCTCAGTTGGTAGAGCAGAGGAC
>DWWL01000046.1 GCA_019119775.1 Candidatus Lachnoclostridium pullistercoris
GTGGAGGCAGACAGCGAGGAGGCAAAACTGTCTGGAAAGAGAGCGGATTACCCCTATGTGGTGACGAACTTCTATGATGATGATAAGCCCATTACGATGGGAAGATTTACCATTAAAACGAAACTCTGCCCTGGACATACGCCTGGAGTTACCAGCTTCTTTTTTGAGGATACAGATGAAGAGACAGGAAGGACCTACAAGGTAGCGCTGCACGGCGGCCTGGGAGTCAATCCTATGATGAGGCCCGAGCAACTGGCTTATGAGGGATATCCTGAGTCTATGGCTCATCAGTTCATCAAGGACTGCTATGAGCTGGCCAAGATGCCAGTGGATATTGCGCTGTCCAGCCATCTGAATCAGGCGAATATCCTGCCTAATATCCCGAAGGATGTAAACGATTACACGGTATTTGTAGCGGATTATGCCTGGAGAGATGTGCTGATCAACCGGGCAGACGCGGTAAAGGAATTCTATCCGGATGTATATCCTGAGGCAAAGAAAGAGTGAGAAAAGTTGTATTGGAAGGAGGCTGAAATCATGACCTTCTGCAGGACGAGACACTTGGTTGAATAGAAATCGGGATAAATAAGGCCTGCCGCTTAATGGATATGCTGAGCGGCAGGCCCCATTTTTGTCAGGAAGATCAGGTGATAGAGCCGGGTTAAAGATGTACATGCCATTATGGAAGCCGTACTGATCGCTGTAGGGCTATTTCTGTTCCCGCTTCTTCTATGGTTTTCTCGCCGCTGGCCACATGGCTGGCGGCGATATCAATCATGTCAACGCTCTGAATAGAAGAGCTCTCTCCCGAAAGTGAAGCGGTATCTGGATCCCAAGGACACATGGCTGCTGGAACAGGTTGTACAGTATGTAAAAGGGGAGAGGCATCCTGACCTGCTGCGGGGATCCCTGCGGAGCAGAGGAAGTTTAACATCAATCCGGCTGAGTTCATCAACGTTTAATTCCAGTCCGTCCGCTTGGGCATTCTCCTCAGCGTGGGCAAGGGAGGAGCTTTTAGGAATGGCGATGCTGCTGCCGCGGATGACCCAGGCTAAGAGCACCTGAGCGGGAGCGGAGATGCCTCCGGCAAGCTGTAAACATTATCCTATTTTCTTCAAGTTTTCTTTGTGGTATACTGACTTCAACAGAAGACTAATTCAAGAATGATAATTCAAACTAGCTGGTGTTCTTCCTATGAAGAAAGAGTGAACGTACAGCGTTCCCCGCAAGTGGTTGCTAATATGCCCGCTAATCGCGTTGAAAAATGGTGTGAAACGCATTAGTGGGCTATAGAAGGATATTTGAATTGCCCGATTTTCACATAAAATAAAGGGTTTTTAGCATTGTATGACACTGTGATGTACAGTGGGATACAAGACTATCCAGACTTCTAAGACTCAATTCCGTGTTCGATTCACGGTGGGAGCATGATTAAAAGCCGCTGTGCTGGATGATATTTCCGGTATGGCGGCTTTTGCGTTATCATGGCTTTGGGAAACGGAAGAAAAGAGCAGGACGAATGAAATGATGATGGGAGAATTATGAAAAACAGGGAAATGATGCAGGATGGCCGGGCGGAGGCGGAGTGGGACCGGCTTTTGAAGATTCGAACATCCGGAAGAGATGATTCCAGGGCGGATCAGCACCGCTATCCGTATGAACCGACGCCTTACCGGGTTCTGGAACGGCTGGCGGGGAGCGGGTATATTACAAAGAAAAATAAGCTGGTAGATTATGGATGCGGAAAAGGACGGGTCAGCTTTTTTCTGTCCAGTCAGACCAGATGCCGCAGTGTGGGTGTAGAGTATGATGAACGGCTGGCAGAGGATGCCGCAGCCAATCAGCGGACGGCAGTTTCCGGCGGAAGAACCGAGTTTGTGCGAAATCGCGCGGAAGTCTATGAGCTCCCGGAAGATGCGGATCGTTTTTACTTTTTCAATCCGTTTTCTCTGGAGCTGTTTTGCAGGGTTTTGGGGAGAATAAGGAAGTCTTTTTACGAAAATCCCAGGGAGCTTCTGCTGTTTTTTTATTATCCGTCAGAAGAATATGAAAGATTTCTTATGGCTGAGGATGGACTGAAATTCCGCGGTGAAATTGACTGCAGAGATCTGTTTCCCGGAAACGATGAGCGTGAAAGGATACTGATCTTTGAGCTGGCGGGCTGAAAAGGAAAGGAGAGGGAAATTTTATGAGACTGTTTGTGGCGATTGATCTTTCTGATGAGATGAAAAAAGAACTGGTGGGGTGCATGCACGATCTGAAGAGACAGGGAGTTGAGGGAAATTTTGTGCCGGCGAAAAATCTCCATATGACACTGGCTTTTATCGGAGAGTATGGGGATCCAGGAAGAGTTAAGGAGGCCATGGGAAAAGTTCCTATGCCGGAATTCCGCCTGAGTCTGGCGGAAAAAGGAAATTTCGGCGATATTCTGTGGGTAGGAGTCAAGGGGAATCAGAAGCTGAAAACGTATGTGAAGGATCTGCGGGCTGCGCTGGCGGCAGACGGAATTCCTTGCAGCAAAGACAAATTTGTCCCTCATATCACGCTGGTCAGGAAGTGCTCCGCAAAGAAAAGTTATCAGATGCAGGTGCCGAAAGCTGATATGATGGTCAAAAGGGCAGTGCTGATGAAGTCAGAGCGGAAAGATGGGAAAATGGTGTATAAGGAAGTTTGACGCGGACGGTTCCGCATCACAGTGCGCTGCCGTGAAATTTCCGCACTTCCTCCTGAAATTGACGGATAAGAGGTTCTGCGCTGGGCCTGGGATAGAGGGGATCTCGTAGCAGACCAGGTGTGGCGGGGGAACGGACAGGAGAACGGCTCCGCAAGGATTCGTTTGACTGGTACAAGCATGTGATCGAGACAAATGGAGAATGTCTGGATCAGGGATGGTAAAGAAAACGGGGCAGGCCGAGTAAGGTCTGCCCCGCAGTGTTATCCCAGCCAGGCGGTATAAAGGATCACCACAACTAAAGACGGCAGCATGTTGGCCACTTTGATCTTTACAGGAAAGATCATATTTACGCCCACGCAGAAAATGAGCATGGAGCCGATCATGGACATGTTGTCGATCATGGGTGTGGTGAGGAACACCTGAATGGCCCGTGCCAGGAGAGTGATGCTGCCTTGAAACAGGAACAGAGGGATGGCGGAGAAAATGGCTCCCACTCCGAAGGCGGCGGAAAAAATAGCCACGATAATGCCGTCCAGCAGAGCTTTTGTGTAGAGCATGGAAGGATCGCCTGCCAGACCGTCCTGAAGGGGTCCTATGACGGCCATGGCACCTACACAGATGGTGAGAGTGGTCATGACAAAACCATCGATGAACTGGGAGTCTTTTTCCCGGCCGGATTTTTTCCTCAGCCAGTCCCCAAATTTGACAAATCGTTTTTCAATGTTCAGCCATTCTCCGATCACGGCGCCCAGGGCCAGGGAGACGGCGCACATCATGGTGCCGCCGGAGGCCAGGGAACCGCCGTCAACAGAGAGCATTTTTTCCAGTGCTCCGGAGATCCCGATAAAAATGACGGCCAGGCTGATAGCCTGCATGATCGTGTCCTGAAATCTCTGGGACAGTCCCTTTTTAAACAGCATTCCAATAATGCCTCCGGCGACTACAGCGCCGGTATTGGCGATCGTTCCTATTCCAATCATGTGAAAATTCCTCCTGTCTGCTTATGTCAGCTGTTTTCCGTCTGCGCGCTGTTCGGGGTGATGACTCCGTTTTCGCCGATGGAAATGTCAAAAGAAATAGATTCTATGTACTGATAAAATTCTTCAATTTCCCCAGGGGCTGTGAGCATCCTGGTGTATCCGGCGGATGAGGTGCCGGGAATCAGGGAGAGCTGCGGCTCGGACCCGTCCGCGTCCAGGGAGACTTCCAGCAGAGCGGTGCGGGGGATGCTGCTGCCGAAGATGAAATTTCCCAGGCTGTAGACGATGGGTTTTCCGCTGTAATACTCGATTCCCTGAAGAACGTGAGGATGACTTCCAACCACCAGATCCGCCCCGGCGTCAATGCACTGGCGTCCCAGAGATTTCTGATGGTCCACCGGCATTTCTTCCCGCTCCACTCCCCAGTGGATGAGAACCACCAGATAGTCGCAGAGAGGTCTTGTCTCTTCAATGGTCTGCACCAAAAGAGACGGGTCGTAGGCGGTGAGAAGGCCGGGAGAACCGGCTCCGGCGGTCCAGGACGCCACAGGGATCACCCGTGAGGCGCCGATAAAGCCTACCCGGACGCCGTTTACGTCCACGATGGCAGGTTTTCTGGCTGCCTCTGAATCGGCGCCGGCTCCGACGTGAAGAATCCCGGCGCGGTCCAGGGCGGAACAGGTGTCCAGCATGGCGTCAGTGCCGAAATCCAGAGAGTGATTGTTGGCCAGGGTGACCAGATCCACGCCGATCTCATTCATGATGGGAAGGCGGCTTTCCGGCAGGCGGAAAGTGTACTGCTTGTCCGGAGCAGCCTCGCCGCGGCTGCTGAAGGGAAATTCCTCGTTGGCGGCAAAATAATCGGCATTCTGGATGACAGAGCGGAAGCCGTCGTCCAGCACGCCGGAGATGCCGCCGGCCTGGTCGTAGGCGTTTAACACATGGTTGGAGAGATAAATATCTCCGGAAAAAAGAAGGCTGGCGGAGGCGGCTGAGTGTTCGCTGTCAGAGGAAGAGCTGTCGTCGGCGAAACCTTCGCTGTCTGGGGAGGAACCGCTGCCGGCGGAAGATCCGGTGCCGGCAGATTCGCTGCCGGCAGAACCGCCTTCAATTTCTCCCCTTTCGCTCTCTTTGCTGCTTTCTGCGGCGAAGGCCGCCGTCAGCTCCGGATCGTGATATCTGGATGAGCCGCAGGCGGAGAGAAGCATCCCGGCGGCCGCCAGAAAAATAAGGTATCTATGAGATTTCATATCAGTCTCCTTTATGTTCAGAATAGCTCTATTTTCCGCCAATTCAGGGGATTCGTCAATATATTTTTGCGGGAGAGGCAGCATCCGGCAGCAGAGCAGCCGGTTCTGTTTCCGCTGTCCGCCGCCTGCGAAAATCTTGTTCTTCAGAACTCTTTCCTGTGGATTGCGGAGAGCTTATGGATTATAATGGAGAAAAAAGGAGGCAGATCACATGGAAAAGACAATGGTAGAACTGCTGCGGGAGAGACGCAGCATCCGCAGATATACGGAAGAGGCTGTTCCAGAGGAGAGCTTAAAGCAGATTCTGCAGGCAGGCCTGCTGTCGCCCAGCGGCCACAATGCAAAACCCTGGGAATTTATCGTCGTGCGGGATAAGGAAACTTTAAATAAGCTGTCCCAGTGCCGGGAAGGCTCGGCAGAAATGTTAAAAGGGGCGGACTGCGCGGTCGTGGTTCTGGGAGACGAGGAAAAGACCGACGTGTGGACAGAGGACTGTTCTGCGGCTATGATGAATATGCACCTGACGGCCTCTTCCCTGGGCGTGGGCAGCTGCTGGATTCAGGGCAGGCTGCGCACGGTGAACGGAGAGAGCACGGAGACGGTTGTGAAAAACATTCTGGGATTTCCGGATCATTACAGGCTGGAGGCAATCCTGTCTCTGGGAATGCCGGCGGTGCACCCGGAGGCGAGAAAGCTGGAAGAACTGCCGGAAGCCAGGATACACTGGGAGAGATTCTGACGGCGGAAGCAGGGGAAATTCTGGCGGCGGAAGGCTGTCCCGGCAGGCGTCAGATTTGCAGGCGGCAGACTTACAGACGGCAGTTTTTCTTCCGTTTGACATACCTTCCAAACTATGCTAGAATGGCATCGCTTGCTCGGAGGGCAGATCATTCGACAGAAATGATGGGCCGGATAAGGCACAGACTGAAATGTCTGTTCTTATCCGGCCATTTTTATTTAACAGGAAACGCTTTCCGGCGGCGAAAACAGGAGGAGGAATGAACCATGGATTTTCTGAATGGAAATATCAAATCTCTTTACTTTAAGTATCTGGCGGCCTCGTTTGGCAGCACGCTGATTTCGTCCATCTATTCGATTGTGGACATGGCTATGGTGGGCCAGTACCACGGGCCGGCGGGATCGGCGGCGCTGGCGGTGGTGGCTCCCGTGTGGAATATCATCTACAGCCTGGGGCTTCTCATGGGAATCGGCGGTTCTGTGCTTTTTGCCACGATCCGGGGAACCGGAACCGGCAGAGAACGGGAGTCCAATGAATATTTTACGGCGTCGGTGATCGGTTCCGTGTTTCTGGCGGCGCTTATCTGGGCGGGAATCGCCTTCTTTGACCGGCCGCTTCTGATGGCTTTCGGCGCTCAGGAAGACACGATCGGGCTGGCCAGAGAGTATGTGGCTCCAGTGAAATTTGCGGTTCCGCTGTTTTTGTTAAATCAGATGCTGTCCGCATATCTGAGAAACGATAAAAATCCTGCTCTTGCCACGGGAGCGGTGCTGGCCGGCGGCATTTTCAATATATTCGGAGATTATTTCTTTGTGTTTGCCTGTGATATGGGAGCTTACGGGGCGGGACTGGCCACGGCTATCGGCTCCGCCATTACGTTTGTGGTGCTGATGACTCATTTTTTCACGAAGAAAAATACGCTGCGGCTGGTGCGCCCGGATAAGCTGGCGCAGAAGCTGGGAAAGATCTCTGTCACCGGATTTTCCACCTTTTTTATAGATGTGGCTATGGGGATCCTGACGATCCTGTTCAACCGTCAGATCACCAAATATCTGGGGACCAGCGCCCTGGCGGTGTACGGGGTGATCGTCAATATCAGCACCTTTGTCCAGTGCTGCGCTTACAGTGTGGGACAGGCTTCCCAGCCCATATTTTCCACCAATTTCGGCGCGGGGAAAGGGGAGCGGATCCGGGAAACTCTTGCCTGCGCGCTGTGGACGACAGCTGCCTTCGGGGTTATCTGGACGGCTCTCAGCCTGGGGATCCCCAACCTGTTTATCCGTATTTTCATGACCCCAACAGAGGAGGTGCTGGCCATGGCGCCTGGGATCTTCCGATGCTACGGGCTGTCGTTTCTGCTGCTGCCCTTTAATGTGTTTTCCACCTATTATTTCCAGGCTCTCATAAAGCCCAGGGCGGCTTTTATAGTGTCAGTGGGAAGGGGACTGGTGATCAGCGGAATCCTGATCTACCTGCTGCCGGCTGTTATGGAGGCGGGAGCCATATGGTTTGCCATGCCGCTCACGGAGGCGGTGATCGCTGTGTATGTGGTTCTTGAGATGGTGAAATATACAAAACGCCTGCCGGCCGGAAGATAGCGCCCTTGTATTTCCACCCGATCTATTATATAATTTTACCGTTATGAAAGAATATGTTGTATTTGACTTGGAATGGAATCAGAACCCATACGGGAAAGAAATGCCGGGGAAACACCTGACTTTTGAGATCATTGAGATCGGGGCAGTGAAATTAAATGAAAATATGGAAGTAATCTCCACGTTCAGCCGCCTGGTGCGGCCTCAGGTGTACCGTGAGCTTCATTATAAGATTTCTCAGGTCACGCACATCACGATGGACGAGTTAAGGCAGAACGGACAGCCGTTTGAGGAAGTCATGAAGGCTTTTGAGGAGTGGTGCGGAGCGGAGGCAGTTTACTGCACCTGGGGACCGATGGATCTGACAGAACTTCAGAAGAACGTGGCCTATTTCGGCATGGAAAATCCATTTCCCAATCCTCTGCTTTACTATGATATTCAGAAGCTGTACGGCCTGCTTGAAAAGGACGGGAAAGAAAAGGCAGCTCTGGATACGGCGGTGAAGGAGCTGGGGATTGAGGAAGACCGGCCGTTTCACCAGGCATTTGACGACGCCTGCTATACGGCGGAGGTGATGAAGCGCCTGGACTGGGAAAAGGCGGAGCCGTACATTTCCATGGATTATTACCGCCTGCCTCAGAACCGGAAGGAAGAGGTATTTTTAAGGTTTCCCCAGTACACAAAGTATGTGTCCAGAGTGTTTGACACGAGGGAGGAAGCCATCGCGGACCGGCGGGTGACTGACATGGTCTGCACCGTCTGCAGAAAGACCATGAAAAAGAAGATCTGGTGGTTCCCGTCAGGACAGAGAGCTTATCTGTGCCTGTCCGGCTGCAGGGAACATGGACTTCATAAAGGTAAGATCCACATCAGGCGGGCGGAGAACGGAAAAGTATTTGTGGTAAAAACGATAAAGCCGGTGGATGAAGAGGGAGCTGCGGAGATCAGCTTAAAGAAGGAAGAAGAGAGAAAAAAGAGAAATGAGCGCAACCGGCAGAAACGCATAGAGCGGAAAAAACACAAAAAGGAGGCGTAGGAAAAGAGAATGAGAAATGTCTGGAAAACGGCGGCGGTGATCGGGCTGGGAATAGTGATGACGGCGGCAGCGGCCTGCGGTCAGAGCAGCGGAGCTGGAGAAGGCAGCTCCGGCCGTCAGGTGACGGTGTTTGAAGATTTTACGGCTCAGGATCTGGATGGAAATACGGTGGATGAGAGTATTTTCGAGGGATATGACGTGACGATGATCAACCTGTGGGGAACTTTCTGCGGTCCCTGCCTGCAGGAAATGCCGGATCTGGGCGAGCTGGCGGATGAATACGCGGACAAGGGCGTTCAGATCGTGGGAATCTGCACGGATGCGGTGAACGGGGACGGAGAAGTTCTGCCGGATGTGGTGGAGACGGCGAAAGAAGATATTGAAGATACGGGAGCGGATTATCTGCACATTGTGCCCACCGGCGAGATTTTCACAGATCTTCTCCCCCGAGTGTCCGGCGTGCCGACCACGATATTTGTGGACGCGAAGGGGCAGCAGATCGGCCTGGCGGATATGGGAGCGAAAGATAAGGACACCTGGATTCAGGTGATCGAGGAGAAGATGGCGGACGTCAGCCAGGAGGAATCATGACGGGAAAAAACGGCGTGAAGGTGCTGCGGGCAGTGCTTCTCTGCGCCGGAGCGGTTCTTTTGGCGGCGGGAGCGTACCGGGGCGAGATCGCCCTCGTATTCACAAAGGCGGCCAATATCTGCATGGAGTGCATCGGAATTGGCTGAGAGAAAAAAGGGCAGAAACTTCCGCCATTGGTTCCAGGCCGCCTGGTTTGCCCTCACCAATGGCTACGTCCTGGGATTTCTGGAGGGAAAGATATACCGGGGAAAATTAAAATCAGTCTGCGTGCCGGGGTTAAACTGTTATTCCTGCCCGGGCGCTCTGGGGGCCTGCCCCATCGGCTCGCTCCAGGCGGTCATGGACAGCGGAAAGTTTAAATTTTCCTGCTATGTGTTTGGATTTCTTATTCTGTTCGGCACATGTCTGGGGAGGTTTGTCTGCGGATGGCTGTGTCCGTTCGGACTGGTGCAGGATTTTCTACATAAAATTCCCGTGTTTAAAAAGAAGAAAAATCTGCCGGGACATAAGCGGCTGATCTGGCTGAAATATGCGGTGCTGGCGCTGTTTGTGCTGATACTGCCGGCCGCGGTGGCGGTGACAGTCACCGGGATGGGAGAGCCCTGGTTCTGCAAGTACATCTGCCCCAGCGGAACACTGCTTGGCGGTCTTCCCCTGATCGGGACCAATCCTGGTTTAAGAAGCGCTGTGGGGGCTCTGTTTGGCTGGAAACTGGCTGTGCTGCTGGCAGTGGTCATTCTGTCGGTAAAATATTACCGGCCGTTCTGCAAGTATCTGTGCCCTTTAGGAGCGGTATATGGATTTTTTAATCCTGTTTCCCTGTATCAGCTGAGGATCAATGAGGATAAATGCGTGAAATGCGCCGCCTGTCAGAAAGCCTGCGGCATGGACATCCCGGTGTGGGAGAAACCGAACAGCATGGAGTGTATCCGCTGCGGCGACTGCCGCGCGGCCTGCCCCGCCGGAGCCATTGAAACGACGGCAGAGAGATGGAAAAGAAAAGATTGAATTAGGACCCGCAGTGACCGGCCCGGGAGTCGGAATTTGATATGCTGCGGTGCCGCAACGCTGGCCCTGGGAGATCCTGGGGCCGTTTCTGATTGCGGAATAATTGCGCTTATGCTATAATGCCAACGTTGCCACCCCTATACCGGCAAGGAAAGGGGGGTTGACCTACGGAAGAGCTCATAACTTTTATTCTCTCTATCACGGCGGGTGTAATTTGCCACTGCATCTGCAAATGGTTGGATAGGAAGAAGTAAAAGGCAACCAGCCTAGGGCATAAGCCACCCTGCCAAAAACGGAATAGAAAACCCCGAAGGACGCCACCTTCGGGGTTTTTGTTGACCATACGGTCAAACTCATAACTTTTTGCCTACCGGCATTATAGCATATGCAGATTCCCTTTTCAAGATACCACAAAATATTTTCTGCCTTCGCTGGTTTAGATGGATATCATGAACATAGAGAAACAGTTTTTGACAATCAGCAGATGCAAGCCACAATCAAGACTATTTCAAATACCGGTCAAAGAATTCCACCACGATCTTCTTTGTCTCCGGCTGGAAGAATTCCGGGGTGCCGTGGCCGGCGTGCTTTAAGATGTAAAGATCTGCCCGGTCTTCCATCCCGGCGTCGCAGATCTGCTGGTAAAATTCTTCGCTGATGGAGGTGGGAACCAGGGGATCAGCGTCGCCGTGCATAATCAGCATGGGAGCCATTTTCGGGGAAATATAGTATTTGACGCAGGCGGATTTTGCCCGCTCCTTCATCGTGGCTGGGTCGCCTCCTAAGAGAGCGCCGGCGTGGGTATCCTCAACTGTTTTCCATCTGTGGTTCGGATCTTTCATGGCGATCTCGTCCGCTTCCATCAGAGCCACAAAGTCCACAGGCCCGAACATGTCGTAGGCGGCCTGGACATCAGAGGAGAAGCCGGCCCATTCTTCCGTGTCAAATTCTTCTGTGTTCATGCCGGCCATGGCGCTCAGATGACCGCCGGCAGACCGTCCCATCACGCCGATCCGGTCGGGATCAATCTCATATTTGTCCGCGTTGGCGCGGAGAAAACGGATGGCAGTCTTCACGTCCTTGATCTGCTCTGGCCATTTTGCCTGGGCGCTGCTGCGGTAGTACATGGATGCGACCACGTAGCCTTCCTCCACCAGATACTCGCACTCCGCAGCCATCAGATTCTTGTCGCAGCCTCTGTAGCCGCCGCCGGGAACCCAGAGAATGGCGGGCTTTAAGTATTTTTTCCGGTCCTCGCCCTCAGAGCCGGCAGCCAGGCGCATCTCGCTGTTGCCGTTCTGCAGCATGATGGACATTTCCAGATCCAGCATATTGCCGTCCAGATCCGGTCTTCTGGAATAGACGATGCTGTCAATAAAGTTTACGCTGGGGCGTTTTCTGCCCGGGTCAATGGTGTATTTCATTTTTTTACCTCCCTTTTGGCATGTGTTTTTACGGTTACACAATCGGATAGAATATGTTGGCGCTGATAATCAGGCTGACCACGAGGATTGCGATCAGCGGCAGAGAGAATTTCATGGTTTTCAGCGGATTGTGATTGCCCATTCCAAATCCCATGATAGCCGCTGAACTTCCTGTGGGAAGGACGAAGGCCATCATCCAGGCTGTGGCTGCGACTACAAGAACCACATTGCGCACGTTATATCCGCCTGCAATGGCAGTGGAAGCCGCGATGGGGATCAGCACGGACATGGTACCCATATTGTTCATGAAGTTGGTCATGACTGTGGCCACCAGGCAGAATACGATCATTACCATAAGTCCGCTGGGATTGCTGCCCAGGATTCTCAGCACGCCTTCGCCGATCAGCTTGTCCACTCCGGTCGCCGAGAGGGCGCTTGACATGGTCTGCATACCGATTACCATAAATATCATATCAGAACTTAAGGTGGCTGTAACCTGTTTTACAGGAAGAACTTTAAAAAGAATCATAACCAGCACGCCGGCGGCGGGGATGATGTTGGAAATATTGCTGCCGACCACGTCCTGGAACATAAATCCCACGGTTACGGCAATGAAAACGGCCCAGATCACAGCTTCTCCCATGGGGCTTAAAGGCGGTTCATCCTTCTTCTGAGCGCCGGCGGGAGCGGCCGCCTCGTTCATCACGGTTTTGGGAACCAGGCGGTAGAAGAGCAGGCAGTAAACGGTGCCGATGATGGAGGGGATAATGCCTACCTTCAAAAAGTCTGCTGTCGAGAGCATATTTTCTGCTCCTCCGATTCCGGAGTAGAGGGAGTTGATGATTCCGGTCATTGCCACACCCATTCCGATGGGGATTCTGGATACCCAGAGACAGTTCATAACCGCCACCACGAAGAAAATACGGCCGGGTTGGATCTCACTGTCATTGTCCAGAGCCTGCACCAGAAGTACCATAATGGACAGGCAGGCGGTGGATCCCATAAACTGGGATAAGAGGATTGTGAAGCCAAAGATGATGCACAGAAGGAGAATTCCTTTGGTTCCCTTCATCTGCTGCATTTTTGACTGCAGTTTTTTGATAAAGCTCAGCTTTCCCAGAGCAGAGGCCACCACGATCATACATGCGACCATAATACAGTTGCCGCTGGACATGCTGGCGAAAGATTCCTCTATGGTAAATACGCCCGTGAGGACCAGCGTCACACAGCAGATCATTCCGGCTACACCGTATGGTATGATATGAGTCAGCAGAGCTGCAACGACAAATACCAGCAAAAGCAGCACGATAATCATTTCTCTTGTCATGATTTGCTTCTCCTTTTTCAATCTTATTCAGTTCTCATTCTAACCACCGGCGTTTTAGATATCTTCATTATAGAATTCACAAATCTTCTGGACAAGCGGATTAATTTTATACTATGATTAAGAAAAACTTATACCAATGGAGGTCGGCTATGCAGACGAAGCAGTTGCATTACATCATAGAGATTGCCAGACAGCAGAGTCTTTCGGGGGCAGCGAAGGTTCTGGGGATTTCCCAGCCTGCCCTGAGCCAGTTTATCGCGGCGGAGGAGAAGAGCCTGGGAGTTTCCCTCTTTTTCTCTTATCGAAACAGACTGTATCCCACTCCGGCTGGGACGATCTGCATCAAGGCTGCTGCGGAGATGATCCGCATCAAAGAGCAGACTTACCGGAAAATCCGTTCCTGCCGGGCGGATTCGCGAAAGAGGGTCCGGATTGGAGTGTCAGATTTTGCGGCGGAAAGAATGGCGGCGAAGGCAGTTCCGGCCGTCTTTGGCCGTTATCCGGACGCGTCCGTGGTCCCGGTTGTGGGGACGGATTCCTGGCTGGCGGATCAGCTGCAGCAGGGAAACCTGGATATGGCGGTGCTGGGAACGGTTTCCCCGTCGATTTCTGACGGGAGTTTTTACCAGTTTGCAAAGAGAGAGGTCCATATCCTGATACCCCGGGAGTTTAAGATGTCCGATCCTTTGCGGGAAAGCCGTCAGGGATACAGTATTATTTCTCTGGAGGAGCTTAAAAATTTTCCCTTCATCGCTCCAGAGACGGGGACGCCGGAGCGGAAGATCGCGGAAGAGCTTTTTTCAGAAGCAGGTTTTCACCCGAATGTGATATATATTGCGGCAGATCCCTATGCGGCGCTGGAGCTTGCGGAAACGGGATTTGGGGTTTCTATGCTGCCGGAGCCTCTGGCAGACCAGGCAGACAGGGAAAAGGTTCGTATTTTTTCCCTTCCCCAGCATCCGTCGGTCTTTTACGGCGTTTTGCTGGGGGAAGAAAAGCGTTTGGATGATGTGGAGGAGCTGCTGATCTGCTGCATTCTGAGGGAGGCGGCGCGGGAAGAAGGCGTTTCTCTGCTCTATAATGAGGCTTCCAGAAAGCTTATGGAGCAGTATGCCGGAGAGGAGGAACTGTGGACACAAAACAGATTGAATATATGATCGCGGTGGAAAAGGAAGGGAGTATCACTGAAGCGGCAAAGCGCCTGTACGTTACGCCGTCGGCCCTGAGCCAGCAGTTAAAGAATCTGGAGCAGGAGCTGGATACCAGGCTTTTTATCCGCAGCAAAAGGGGCATGACGCTGACACCGGAAGGGAATCTTTATCTTTCCGGGGCAAAGGCCATGTTGGCGGTAAAGGAGAAAGCAATGGAACAGATACAGTCGCTGGTCCGTCAGAAAAATCAGAGCAGCCAGATTTCCATCGCCCTCAATCAAAATTTCTATAATTTTGTGCGGAAGCATATCATAGCGGAATTTGAGAGGAAGTTTCCCTATATGGAGATTCAGACAGTGCTGGTAACTGAAAAATCGGCGAAGGAGGAGGTGCTTCGGGGAAATGCGGATATGGGATTTATCATTGCCAGCGGTGTGACATCTTCTTCTCTGGACAGCATTCCGCTTCAGAGGGAGGCGATCCACCTGGCATTTCCGCGGCAGGTGCTGGAAGAGCTGCCGGCGGATTATTCTTTTGAAGAACTGACAAAAGTGCTTCGTGGTATGGAGTACATCTCGGCTCCTCGGGCACAGATCCGGGATGCTGATGAGTATTATCTTCGCTGCGCGGGGCTTGACCCGAAGGTCCTGTGCTATGCCACTTCCTACGCTCATTTAAGAAAACTGCTGAATCTCCAGTTTGCCTACGGGGTGATCCCGGAAGGATTTATCGAGGAGACGGATACATTTGCCCATGTTCCCATAAGGCCGGCCGCCTTCTATACGCTGGAAATCGTGCTGAGCAGCTCTCTGTCCATGACGGAGGAGATCCGGGAGCTGATCGTTCAATTTCTGCGGGAGTTTGACAGGGAAAACGGCGGAAAGAGCATGCTTGAGGCTTTAGAGCACGGATGATACACGGATAATAAAGGAATTTATCTGATGCGGGAAAAAAGGTGGAAATACGCCTATAAATGAAAATCATTCTCAAATAAGTTGACTTTTTCCTGACCATGTGATATATTCTAACATGTAGTTAAGAAAGCCTAACTGATACTCAGACGTTTAGGAACACGCTTTTGGACAGCTGCCGGAAATGAACCTGAAGACGGCAGGTGAAAACAGCGGGACAGGCAGAAAAGAGCCAGAGAAAGGAGAAACCGGAGGTTGAGGATGACAGCAGCAGTATTTGAGCGGCAGCTGGTGCAGCACTGCGCGCCGGCGATTGCCGGGATCAAGCCGGCCAGCATTATCACGTTTTCCAGAAAGGAAGGAGAGATCGGCGAAAGGATCAGAGAGATGGAACTGGCGTACAACCGGAAATTTCAGGAGAATGATTTAAAGCTCCGAATCCTCTGTGAATGCCCGGAGCGGTGCCTGCTCATGGTTTACCGCCCGTCTGTGCTGGAACGCCATGTGAGCCGGCCTGAGATCTGCGGAATCCTGCAGGACGAAGGATACGGGACAGATACCCTGGATGAAATGCTGGACGGACTGGCAGGCCGGATCGGCAGGTCAGGCCCCTGCGGGTTTCCCCACGAGATCGGACTGTTTTTGGGATACCCGGTGGAAGATGTGGTGGGATTTATGGAAAATAAGGGGAAAAACTGTCTGTATTCCTGCTACTGGAAGGTGTATTCCGATGTGGAACGGGCGAAACGCTGGTGCAGCCGGTGGGAAAAGGTCCGTGACAGGCTGATGAAAGCGTCGGATTCCGGAATGAGTATCTGTGAGATGATCCGCGTCGGGGCTGCGGCGTGAAAAAATGGGAGGAAAAGAAAATGAAGATTGCGGTGATTTATTGGAGCGGTACAGGCAATACGGAGATGATGGCGGAGGCAGTGGCTGACGGAGCGAGAAGCGCGGGAGCAGACGTGGATGTAATAAATGTTTCCCAGACAGACGCGGCGGACGCCCTGTCTTATGATGCCCTTGCTCTGGGATGTCCGGCCATGGGAGCGGAGCAGCTGGAGGAGAGTGAGTTTGAGCCGTTTTTTGCGGAGCTGGAGAGCGGGCTGAAAGGAAAGAAGGTGGCTCTGTTCGGCTCTCATGAATGGAGTGAAGAGGGCCAGTGGATGGACGACTGGACGGAGAGAACGCTGGGAGACGGAGCTGTTCTCTGCGGCGGGGCCGGGCTGAAGGTATATTCCGTTCCGGATGAGGACGGCCTGGAGAAATGCAGGGCGCTGGGGAAAGCTCTGGCGGAGATGTAAAAGCAGAACGGCGTCCATGCAAAAGCATTGGTATCCATGCAAAAACAGAATTGGTATCCATGCAAAAACAGAAACCGGCTTGACGAATGTGCGGAAAAACCTCTATAATAGTCCATTCAGACGCAGGGGCCTCCGGCCTCTGCGTGCTGATGAAAAATGGATGGAGGAAGAAGTATGAACCGGTATCGTTTATTTGCGCAGTACGTATTTCCGTCTGTGGTGGCGTTTGCCCTGTCCGGCATCTACGCGATCGTGGACGGATTTTTTGTGGGGCACAGCATGGGGGACGCCGGCCTTTCCGCGATCAATATTGCGTTTCCGGTGGTTTCCCTGATGCAGTCCATAGGGACGGGAATCGGCATGGGAGGAGCCGTTTTGTGGACTGTGAGAAAGGGAACGGGGGACGAAGAGGCGGCAGGAAAATATGTGCGGGCCACCCTGCTTCTGCTGATCGCCGCCAGCGCAGCGGTGACGGCGGGAGTGTTTCCGTTTACCGGAGCGATCTTAAAAATGTTCGGTGCGGAGGGAGAGATCTTCAGGCTGGGAAGAGAATATCTGAACGTGATCGTGCTGGGGGCGGGCTTTCAGATCCTGGCGACGGGAATTGTCCCCATAATCCGCAACAACGGCAGCTCCTTTTTCGCCCTGGCGGTCATGGTGTCCGGCTTTCTGAGCAATATTTTTCTGGACTATCTGTTTGTGTGGGTGTTTGAGATGGGAACGGAAGGAGCGGCGGCGGCCACCATTCTTGGCCAGATGGTGACGACGGTGCTGTCGGTGATCTATCTGTTTGTCCGCAGGCTGCCGGTGTTCGGGCCAATGTCCGGATTTGGACGCATGGCGGGAAATATTGGAAAGATCGGCATTGCTCCCTTTGGACTGACCCTTTCTCCCATGATCTCTCTGATGCTCATCAACCGTTTTTCCATGTCAGAGGGAGGCGCGGAGGCGGTTGCCTGCTATGCCTGCATCGCTTACGCCCTCACCATAGTCCAGGTTCTGATGCAGGGGGTGGGAGACGGCAGCCAGCCTCTGATGAGCCGGTATTATGGAAAGGGAAGGTATTCTCAGGTGAAGGAGATCCGGAGAATGGCCTATGTGTCGGCGCTGGTGCTGGCGGCGGTCTGCAACGGCATCCTCTTTTTTGCCAGAGAACGCTTGGGATATCTGTTCGGAGCTTCGGAGAGCACAAGGCTGATGGTCGCGGAGGTGCTGCCGGTATTTCTTGTTGGATTGATTTTTTATGCATTCTCACGCATAACTACCTCGGGATTTTATGCAACTGAAAAGAATGTTTATTCATACTTCTGCGTTTACGCGGAGCCTCTGCTTCTGCTGGCGCTGCTGTTTGTCCTTCCTCTTTTGTGGGGACAGACGGGCGTATGGTGGAGTGTGGTCTTTTCCCAGGTGCTGACGGCCGGCCTGGCGCTGGTTCTGAAGACGAGGGAGGACCAGGAAGGCCGGAGACAGGCTGGGCGTCCGGCGGAGGACTGACAGAGAAAAAGGGAGACGGCGTCTGAGAACGGGCCGTCTCCCTTTCTTTCTGGTTTTGTCCGGACGGGTCTGCTCTACGGTATGGAGCAGGTCGAAGGTCAACAGAGTTCAGGAAAGGTTAATAAAATGTAATAATCCTTACATAAAAATGCAGGAAACGTCAGAAAAATGACAGGTTCCCCCGTTTGTCAAAAATTGCGGATTATGCTATGATTGACGCTGTGAATGGGAGGATATGGAAGATGACAGAGAAAAACAGGAAGAAACTGATCATTGATACGGACTGCGGGTCGGATGACGCTATGGCCATTGCTATGGCGTTAAATGATCCGGCATTTGAGATCCTGTTTTTTACAGTGGTATCGGGAAATGTAGAGGCAGTTCAGGCAGCGGAAAATACGCTTCTGACCATTGAGCGGGCGGGAACTTATGAGCCTCCTGTCTATCTGGGGGCCAGAAACATGCTGCTGAAGGAGCTGGCTTTCGCCTATGATACCCACGGAATGGACGGAATGGGAGATCTGGGCTTAAAGCCGGAGCGGCTGCGGCCGGCAGAAGGAAACGGAGTTCTCCGGATGCTGGAGGCGTTAAGGGAGAGCGAGGCGGGAGAGATCGATATTGTGACTCTGGGACCGCTGACCAACCTGGCGCTGGCCATACGGCTGGACCCGGATGCGGTGAAAAAGGCCGGCCGCGTGGTGGTCATGGGAGGCGCCGGATTCGGCGGCGGAAACGTGACGGCAGCGGCGGAGTTTAATATCTGGCAGGACGGAGAAGCGGCAAAGATCGTGCTGGAGGCCGGGCTGGAAAACCTTATGCTGGTGGGCTGGGACGCCTGCCTGGGGGAGAGCATGCTCACCCCGGACGACATCCGGCGCATCCGGACCGGCAGCAGCCTGGGGAAATTTGTCATAGAGATCAACCGGGTTCTGATGGGGTTAAACCGGGAGCGGTTCGGCGAGGACTGCCTGGATATGGCGGATCCGGCAGCCATGGCGGCGGCTCTGTATCCGGACTGCATAAAAGAATGCGGAAAATACTGGTGCGAGGCGGACGTTTCCCCGGGATCGGGATATGGAAACGTGCTGATTGACCGCTACGGCTTCTCAGGAAAGGAGCCGAATGTCTGGATCTGCAGCGCGCTGCGGCCGGACCGGTATAAAGAATACATATTCCGGACACTGGGCGTGTAGAGGGAGCTGGGCCGGGGCGGCCGCCAGGCGGACACACGGGAATATCTGCCGGATCCGCTGCCTGCGGAAATGAAGGAAGACGGAAGGGAAGACACATGGATCTGGAAAAGCAGGAGGAAGAGAAATATTTATACATCGGAGAGGTTGCGGATCTGATGGGAGTGAGCAGAGACACCATCCGCATCTATGAGGAGCAGGGGCTGATCACACCGAAGCGGGATGAAAACGGATTCCGCCGCTATACTGAGGCGGATCTGGACCGGCTGGTCCCGGTGAAATTTTACCGGGAAAACGCTTTTCCCATGAAAAATCTGCGGCGTCTGATGAACCAGAAGACCAGAACCTCCAGCCTGGAGCTGCTGGAAGAGCAGATCCGGTCGGAACAGCTGGAAGTTCTGCGCCACCAGAGGAACATAGAGCGGCTGGAGCTGGCGAGAACCTATTACCAGACAGGAACAGATACATTTGAATTGTGCACAGTGGGAAACGCCTGCCGGATCTCGAAAAAGAGGGAGACGTACTATGAAACGTTAGTGGACTGGTTTCAGGAGAGCAGGGATGACTCGGATAAAATCATCAGCTATCTGAATGTGGAGTATGATTTAAACGCGCATGATGACCGGCAGAAATGCTGCTACCTGCTGTTAAAAGAGTCCGAGGCTGTCAGCCTGAACCGTCAGGACCTGATCGAACAGGGAGAGATCCTGCCGGGCGGTGAGTGCCTGCGGGCGGTTGTCCATACGGAAAAACAGCTTCCGGGCCGGGAAGTCCTGGAAGCTGCCTGCAGATGGGCGGAGGAGCATGGCCTGAAACTTCAGGGAAAGGCTCACGCCCACGGTCTGTATCTGTCAGATGAGCACGGAAAAACAAGCCGCACCTTCGAGGTAGTGCTGCCTTTGGCATAGAAAAAGCACGGCTGTCCGTTTTTAATAGTGCACGTAGCGGGTTCCTTTTACGAGAGTCCCGCTGCTGCTCCACTCATTGTCCACATAGGGGGAGCTGCCTTCCGTGCCGTTTTCCGTAAAGATGTAGGTATTACCCAGATAGTCAGAGGCTCCTGTCACCATGGTGCAGGTGTCTTTGTTGAATTTATATACATTTCCATTGATCTTCATGATGCCTTCGTTGAGCTCTCCCGTATCGCTCGCGAAGTACCAGGTGTTGTCTCTCTGGATCCACCCGGTGCGCATGATGCCGTCGTCTCCGAAATAGTACCACTGATTGTTTTCCCTGAGCCATGCGTTGCGGTAATCAGAGCCGTCTCCGTGCTGATATTTGTAGCCCTGGGGCGTGTGTACCCATCCGGCCGCGAATGCGGGAACTGCGTTGGCTGCTGCAAGGACAAAGGTCAGAGCTGCTGCTGCGATCTGTTTTCTTTTCATAAAAAATACCTCCTGAATGCTTTATAAAAACAATTTCAGAATAGCCTATGGACTAGGTCCAGGGGCAAGGAAAGTAAGGAAGTTGTAAGGAACTGTAAATGATTTGAAAGAAGAATAGGGGAGAGATGAAATATGCCGATCGGACTGCTTTGCAACTGCGGAGCCGTGTTTGTGGGAGGACTTGCGGGCACGGTCTGCGGAAAATACCTGACAGAACGGATGAAGGAGGTGCTGACGATCGTGTTCGGCCTGTCTGCGGTGGCCAACGGGATCGTTTCGATCATAAAAGTGGGGGCCATGCCGCCTGTGATTATGGCCGTGATCGTGGGAACTTTTTTTGGAGAACTGCTGCAGCTGGAGCGGCGGGTGAGAGGAGGACTTCACGGCGCGCTGGAGCGCCTTCCCATCTCTACGGAGAGAATCGACATGGATGAGTATGTGACCATTGTGGCGATCTTCTGCGCCAGCGGCTTCGGAATCTATGGAGTGCTGATGGAGGGAATGTCGGGAGAATCTTCCATCCTGCTGTCAAAATCTGTGATGGATCTGTTCACCGCGCTGATCTTCGCCGGGGCCATGGGCGCGGCGGTCAGCCTGGCGGCAGTTCCCCAGCTGATCGTATTCCTGATTATTTTCGGATTGTCAAAGCTGGTGGTGCCGCTGACTACGCCGGAGCTTTTAAGCGACTTTATGGCCTGCGGCGGTATTCTCACCGTGGCGGCGGGACTCAGAGTGAGCAAGATCAAGGACAGCCCTATCATCAACATGCTGCCGGCCCTGATTTTTGTCATGCCTTTCAGCAGTCTGTGGGGGATGGTGTTTTAAAATATGAAAAAAGAGAGCGATTATCTGTCTTTTATTAAGGAAACCGAGCGCTTAAAGACCGTCCTGCGCACTGCCTGGCTCTCAGATGGAAGCCGGGAGTCCACGGCGGCCCATTCCTGGCGGCTGGCGCTGCTTGCGGGAGTCATGCTGGAGGAATTTCCGGAGCTGGACGGAAAAAAGGTTCTGATGCTGGCTCTGGTGCACGATCTGGGCGAACTGTATGACGGGGATATCTCCGCCACCCTGCGCCCGGATGAGAAAGAAAAATACCGGAAGGAAAAAGCTGCGCTGGACCGCCTGGCCCGGATCCTTGGCGGGGACGCGGGAGAGCGTCTCTTAAAGCTGTGGCAGGAGTACGAGGCGGGAGAGACGGCGGAAGCCCGGCTGGTGAAGGCTTTGGACAAGGCGGAAACCATCATCCAGCACAATCAGGGGATCAACCCGCCGGATTTTGACTATGAGTTCAACCTGGAATACGGGAAAAAGTATTTCCGCAGAGAGTATCTCTGCCAGGAAAGTCCCGAAAAGGGAGAGACGGACGGGCAGACGGGAGAAAGAGAGTGGGAGCTGCTCTCCGGCCTGCGCCGTCAGATCGATGAGGATACCGGACGCCGGATAAAAAATGAAGATGTCGGACGCCGGATAAAAAAAGAGAAATGACCGAATGAAAAGGGGCGGAGCCTGCGGGCCTGCCCCTTATACTGTCTCCATCCACTTCATGCCGTTCATGATGATCTGCTCCGTCAGCCGGGCCAGCTCCTGAGGCGTCTCCTTCATGCCGTTTTTCAGCCAGTACTGGACCAGCCCCGTGCATCCGGAAATGATGAACACGTAGTATTTGTCAAAAGTTTCGCAGCTCTCCGTGCGGAAATGCTCCACCCAGTCCCGCAGGCATTTTTCCCGCAGGATCTGGTTTAAACGGCTGATGAAGTTCCACTCTCCGTTGTCCCCGATGAGAATCCCCACCAGCTCGCTGTTGCGCTGCACCAGCTCGTACACATCTGTGAAAATCTGCGCGGTGTTCGGCAGAATGTCCCCCGGCTGATATTTATTCAGCAGTGTCTCCAGTTCATTTAAAAGCTCTTCTTCGATCTGATTCAGCAGGTCAAATACATCCCGGTAGTGAAGATAAAATGTGCCCCGGTTGATGTCGGCCAGTTCAGCCAGCTCCCGGACCGTAATGTCCTGGATCCGCTTCTGCTTCATCAGCGTGGTCAGACTCTGGCGGAGCTGCCGCTTTGTTTTCCGGATGCGGCGGTCGATGGTCGATTCACTCACAGCAATACCCCCTTGCAGACATAAAAACATTAATTTTTTGTAAAATGAGTTAGGATAATCAACAATTTCAAAAGGAGTGTTAAAAAATAAACTTTCATCGGAAAAAGTGATTATTGTAATTCCACACCTTTGTAAGTATAATTCATTATAGTTCATAAATAGACAGATGTCAATTAACATGAGAAATGTCAATTAATAGTCAGGATGAGCAGCAAGGAGGAAAACATGAACATTCGGCTTTTACATAGCGATCTTCCCGGCTTTATTATCCGGAAAAACAGGGCGATCGAGAAGGTATTTCTTCTGGCCGTGCTGATCAGTGCGGTAATGGCGCCGTTTGTGGAGGTCAATTATGATCTGACAGAATACCTGCCCGACACGGTCCAGTCCCGCCAGGGGCTGAATATTATGGAAGATACTTTCGGCTATCCGGGGACGGCCAGAGTGATGATAAAGGATGTGACGCTGTATGAGGCGAAAGCCTACAAGGACCGCCTGGAAAAGGTGGACGGCGTGGATCAGATCTTGTGGCTGGACACGGGGACCAATGTGTTTTCCGGAGAAGGTTTTATCGACTACAACTCCATTGACGAGTATTACAAGGATAACTGCGCAGTCATGGACGTCACCTTTGAGGAGGGGGACACCAGCAAAAAGACCTCCCGGGCGATCGACGAGATGAAGGAGATCACAGGCGACAAGGGCTATTACGTGGGGATGGCCGTACAGGACAAATCGGTGGCGAAAAATGTCCAGCAGGAGATGCAGACCATACTGGTGATCGGCGTTGCCATGATTTTTCTGGTGCTGTGCGTCACCACCAATTCCTGGGTGGAGCCGTTTCTGTACCTGACCGTTATGGGAGTGGCGGTGGTCATCAACAAGGGCACCAATATTTTCCTGGGGGAGATCTCCTTCCTCACCGACAGCGTGTCGGCGGTACTGCAGCTGGCCGTGTCCATGGACTATTCCATATTTCTGATCCACGCCTTCACCAGGTATAAAAAGGCCGGGATGGAACAGACGGAGGCCCTGCGGTCGGCCATCAACGAGGCGCTGAATTCGATTTTTGCCAGCAGCCTGACCACGATCGTGGGATTTTTGGTGCTGGTGTTCATGAGATTTTCCATCGGCTTTGACATGGGAATCGTGCTGGCAAAAGGAATCGTGTGCAGCCTGCTGACAGTGGTGCTGTTTATGCCGGCCATGATCCTGCGCCTGGCAAAGTGGATGGACAAAACGGCCCACCGGCCGTTTATGCCGGAGTTTGACCGGGCAAGCCGCGGGATTTTCCGCATGCGCTATGTGGTTCTGGCAGTGGTGGCGGTGCTGACTCTTCCGGCCTATACGGCTCAGGGCATGAATTCCTATATGTACGGAAATGACGCGGTGGGAGCCGGGGAAGGGACGGAAGTCTATGCGGATGAACAGGAGATTGATAAGATCTTCGGCCGCAGCAATATGATGATGGCCCTGGTGCCGTCCGGCGACAATGTGAAGGAGCGGGAATTTGCCGACGAGATCAGCGATCTTCCCTACACCAGATCGGTTCTGTCTCTGTCCCAGACACTCCCGGAAGGGGTGCCGGAGAGCTTTCTGCCGGAGAGCCTGACCGGGCTTCTCCACGATGAGAGCGGCTGGTCCCGGATCCTGATCTACGTCCGCTCCAAAGGGGAGAGCGAGAAAGCATTCCAGTATTCGGATGAGATCCAGTCCATTATGAAAGAGTATTATCCAGAGGAATCTTATCTGGTGGGGGCGACCCCGTCCACCCAGGACATCAAGTCCACCATCACGGAAGATTACAGCCGGGTGAACACCATGTCGCTAATCGGCGTATTTCTGGTGGTGATGTTCAGCTTCCGGTCGGTGCTCATCCCGGTGATCGCCATGATTCCCATCGAGGTGGCAATTTTTATCAACATGGCAGTGCCGTACATTGCCGGGGACACCATGATCTTTATGGGCTACATTATTGTGAGCAGCATCCAGCTGGGGGCTACGGTGGATTACGCGATCCTGACCACCAACAATTACATTGCCTGCCGGAAGACGCTGGATAAAAAGGAGGCGGCGGTGGAGACGTTAAAGCGCAGCATCCCGTCGATCCTCACATCCGGCTCCATTCTGACTATCGTGGGATACATTCTGTACCACATTTCCTCCATCGCGGCGATCGGAGATATGGGACATCTGATCGGCCGCGGGGCAATTTTGAGCATGCTTTTGGTGTGCACCCTGATGCCGGCTCTTCTGGTGCTGGGGGACAGGATCCTGATGAACAATGAGCTGGAGCGGTTCCGGCTGTTTTTAAAGAGGCGGAGAGAGAAAAAGAGGCAGCAGCTTAAGCAGGCATTTGCGAGGAGAAAAGGAGCAGACAGGGAGGATGATGACCATGAGAGATAGAAGGCGTGTGGGACGGATGTGCCGGAGAACGGGAAAAACGGTCACCGCGGCGGTGCTGGCGGTCTCCATGGCAGTGCTTGGCGCGGTTCCGCAGGAAATCAGCCTGGGGGCGGAGCCGGCGGCAGCCGTGGACGAGACGATGTACGTGAACCTGGATTACTACGGGGCGAAAACGGATGTGAGTGTGGTCAAGGGCTGCACCACCAACGGGGTCCGCTCATTTACAGATTACGGGGCTTATGAAAAGGTGGTCAATATGACGGACAGCCGCCAGCCGACCCTGAATGAGGACGGAGTTACCTGGGAATTTGACGGGGAAAATGAGCGCTTTTACTACGAAGGTGTCATGAACCCGGACGGGGTGGAGCTGCCCTGGACTTTTGACGTTTCCTACAAGTTAAACGGAGTGGAGAAACGGGCGGAGGAACTGGCGGGAGCGTCCGGCCTAGTGGAGATCCATGTGGCGGCTGAGCCCAATGAGAAGGCCAGTGAGTATTATAAAAATAACATGGTGCTGTCTGTGATCTTTCCGGTGGATATGTCGGAGTGCTACAGCGTGGATGCCCCAGGGGCGCAGCTGCAGAGCATAGGAACGGAGAGCGTGGCCGTGTTTATGGCCCTGCCTGGGGAGAGCGGAGATTTCACCATCCGCATCGGCACGGACGAGTACGAGAGCATAGGAGTCCTCATGATGATGGTGCCCGGGCGGCTGGACGCTCTGGACAATATAAAGGAGCTGAAAGAGGCGAAGGATACCTGGCGGAAAGACGGAGATCAGATGTATGAGAGCATTGACCGTCTGTTAGGCACGCTGGAGTCCATGCGCGGGGATGTGAACCAGATGAAGGACGGCCTGACGGCCCTGGACCGGGCGCGGGAGATCGCCAGCCAGAACCGTTCTGCCATCGAGAGCAGCGCGGATGCCGCGTTAAATGAGCTGGACCAGATGACGGTCTGGACGGCGGCTCTGGTTCCCTATCTTCAGACGGCCAGACAGGCGGTGACGGACATCAATGCGGATACCAGCTGCATGTCAGAAAATCTGAACGCGCTGGAAGGCGAGCTGGATGATCTCTACGGCCGCATGGGGGGACTGAGAGACAATCTGAGGAAGATCTCCGACGGGATTCCCACCCTCAGCCAGGAAGAAAAGGCGGCCCTTCTGGCCCAGATTCAGGCGGCAGCCTCGGAGGCGGCGAAAAAGGCGGGACAGATCGGTGATCTGCTGGATCAGATCAGCCAGTCCTATGAGAACGCGGACGAAAAGTGGAGTGAGCTGAAGGAAAGCCTCTCCTACGCCGAATCCGGAGATTATGAAACGGGGGCGGACGGAGAAGATTCTCTGGCAACCCCGTCGGAGGAGCCTTACTGGATTCCGGAAGAAGGCAGCGAAGAATATGAGGCCATGGATGAAAGCCTGGAAGCCCTTCGGAACAATCCTTATCTGGAAGAAGTGAGGGAGATGTTAAACCAGGCGGAAATGATCTTAGGAGATGCCAGAACGGTCCAGGGGGCGGCGTCCTCCGTGATCGACAGCATAAACGGCGCGCTCCTGACGGCTCAGGATACGGCGGAGGACGGGGCGAAAGTCCTTTCTTCCCTGAGAGGGGCGGATGAACAGCTGGTGTATGTGCTGGAGGATATGAGAAATGTGATCGGCACGGTGAACGGCTATGTGCCGGACATGATGGAGGCTCTCCGCTCCACGGAAGATCTGATGACGGGGCTGAGCCGCACCATCGACAGCACCCACAGTTTCCTGTCCGTGGTGGACAGCACGCTGAACGCGGCGGGAGATTCCATAGACGAGGGAGCAAGGGCCAGCCTGCAGAGTGCCAGGGAACTGTTAAATAAGAGCCTGCAGATGCTGGACGATACGGCCCAGGTCCGGGCGGCGGGAGCGGATATGAAGGAGACGCTGGACGGGCAGCTGGATAAATTTGAGGAGGAAAACCGTTTCCTCAACATGGACCCGGAGGCAGAGATGCTCTCCTTCACCTCAGAAAAGAATCCGGAGCCCAACAGCCTGCAGATCATCGTCCGCACAGATGAAATAAGCGAAGACAGCAGCCCAACGGACATCTCAGATGAGGAGAGCGCAGAGACGGCGGAGGAAGGGCCGTTCCAGCGGATGTGGAATGTGCTGGTGAAAATGGTGGAGGCGATTGTGGATATCTTTAAAAATCGCTGACGGCCGTGTGGATTAAAAACCGCTGACGGCCGTGCGGACAGTTTACGCGAACCGGGCGAAGGCTTCCGACACGGCCCGGGCGTTGACGAGGTAGCGGCGGACAATATAGGTAAGGTCAGAATTTTCACTTCCGGAGAGAAAATCCTTCGGGAGAGGGGAGGCGCTTCCCCTGGTGAAATGATTCTGACACTCAGCGGCCAGATGCAGAAGCTGCATCTGGTCTTTTTTGTCCACTTCGCCCAGCTGGAGCAGAAATTCGATTTGTTCCAGCTCGGAAAATACCTGCCACATGGTCAGCATGGCTTTCTGGTTCATGGTCCGCTGGGGGGACGGCGGCTGCCGGTTTAAGTAGCTCTCCGTCTCCCCGTATATCATGTGGAAATAGGTCAGGATCTCTCTGGTCAGCGACAGGTCCGCAAAGCCGCGGATGGTTCTCCAGATCATATCCCAGTAGGAGTTGTGGAGCCGAAACAGCAGGCGGACGTTAAAGCGGAACAGCTTTTCCCCGCTGGTGGAAAAAATACAGTGGTTGACGGCAAGCACCAGGACCATCGCCGCGAGAACGGAGAGCAGACGCACGGAGATGGCTGTGTTCTGAGGGATGGACATGGATGTCATGGTCAGAGCGTAGCAGGTGGAAAAAATGGGGTGGTTCCAGGTGCCGGGCGTCATGCAGTACATGATGGAGAGGTTGGTCAGGGCAAATATAAACTGGCTCGCGGTGGTGGTCAGGTGGGGCAGGATCAGGTACACCAGCACGCAGCCGATGGCAGTGCCGATGGGCCTGGTGCGGGCCCGCTTGTCACTCTCCTCGTAGGCGGGCATGAGCATGATGAAGGCGTTCATGGGCAGCCAGTAGGAGTGGGTGATGTCCACCAGGTAGCTGATGGCATAGCTGACGGTCAGAACGACAGACAGCCGCATGGCAAAGCGCATCTCAAAGGACTCCGGGGAGAGACGGCGCCACAGGGAGATGACCAGTTCTTCCATGCTGGTCTGATGCCAGCGGGCGGCGGGGGCGTCCGTCTCCGTCACCTCCTTCAGAATGAGGATCATCATGTGGAGAAAGCTGCGGAAGAAGATGCGCAGCCTGCCGTTTTCCAGGTCCATATGGTCCAAGAGTTCTCTGGCCTCCTCCTCCAGAGCCTGATTGTCCGAGGGAGAGATCTCTTCCCGGACTTTTTTTACGTAGGCGGCCAGCTGGTGGATGGCGTTTAAGTGGGAGGGAGAGGCTTCTTTTTTCCAGGAAGTGTCGGAGGCCAGGTAGGAGGCGCGCTGAAACAGGATGGCAAACATGTCGTACAGCTTGACCGACTCTTTTTTCGAGGAGAAAAAGCGGTGCTCCGAGTAGGAGAACGTGTGGAATTTCAGTTCCAGTTTCCGCAGCCCGGATGCAGTATCCGGGGAAATGTTCCCGCCGGCCATCAGGTCCATAAGCTCCGACAGCTCATCCAAGCCCCGACGGACCTCGGTCCATGGATCGGAGGGACGGCGGAAAAGAAAAGTGTAGAACTGCAGGGCGGCGGCCACGGCAGCTACGGCCACGGCGAGAACGAAGAGCTCTGCAGCCACCGTATCAGGCGTGGGAGGCCGAAACTCCAGGAATACGAACATCATGGCATAGGAAAAATACCCTTTCGGATTAAACTGGGAACTGTGAAGAAACACCAGGAGAAAGGGCACGGTAAAATTTAAAAGGATGCACAGGGGCAGGCTGAAGGAAGAAATATAAGCCAGGATGCACAGCAGAAAACTGTTGAACAGAAGGTGCGCATAGTAAAAAAATGTGTGGTCTTTCAGGCGCTGGCTCTGAAACACGGAGGTGAAGACGGACACGATCACCGCGTACTGCGTGCCGAAAAAGCCCACGATGATGGAGTAGAGGAAAAAGAAGCAGGCAATGACGGGAAATGCCGTGCGCACCCGCCCCTTTGCAGTCTGGATCATCTGGTTCATAAATTCTCCTTTCTCACGGCGCCAGCCAGGCGCAGAAACTCTGACATTTCCCTTGTCACCCATTTGTCCCTGTGGTAGACGATCTGGCGCCAGGTCTGCATGTGGAAATCCTTCACGTCCAGGGCAGCGAGAGTGCCCTGTTCTGTGTCTCTGCGGATGGAAAATAAAGGCAGCAGGGACAGCCCTGTGTTTTCCCGCAGCATCTGGAGAATAAAGTCTGTGTTGCCGATCTCCAGAAACGGACGGATCTTTTTGCCGCAGGCGGCCAGATATCCGTCCAGAAGACTGCGGTAGCTGGCTGCCTTCTCCGTCAGGAGAAAAGGCTGGGAGATGACCTCGTCCAGGTTAAGCTCCTTTCTCCCGGCGAAGGGGTGGGCGGAGGAGGCGGCAAACACGATCTCCTCAGGCTCCTCAAGGACCTTGATCCATCTCTGGTCGTAGAGGCGCTTGTCCAGAAAATATACGATGTCCAGAGCGTTTTCATTCATCATTTCCAGAAGCGTTCTCGGGGAATCGATGGTGATGCTCACGCTGACTTCAGGAAACAGGCGGTGGTACTCGGAGAGAATGGGGGGAATGATGGAGGAGCAGATGGATTCGATGGTGCCTAAGGCCAGAGTGCCGGTGAGCTCCTTCGTGGCCGCCATGGCCTCCCTGATCTCTTCCAGATTGTGGGTCAGAGTGACGGCATAGCGGTAAAAAAGCTCTCCCTGATGGGTCAGGCTGACCTGCTTTCCGATGCGGTCAAACAGGCGGACGCCCAGCTCCGCCTCTAAGTGCTTGATCTGGATGGTGACGGCCCCCTGGGAATAGTCCAGTTTTTTCGCGGCCTTGGAAAAACTCTTCAGCTGAGCTGCCTGCAGAAACGTGGCAATCTCCCGAAATTCCATGTTCTGTCCCCCTTGATTAAACCGTTTAAAATATTTAAATGATTATTTTAAAACCTTAAATTTTACATTTGTTGGTATTTATCATATAATAATATGTAGAAGCGGTCAATGCAGAAACGGGGAAAATATATGTAATCTGCATAAATTTTGGTAACAGCCGTCTGAACTGTTACAAATTTTGAGAGAGGGGAATATACAGATGAAGAAGACAGATGAGAAGTACCAGGCATATATAAACATTCTGAAGGAAGAGCTGATCCCGGCAATGGGATGCACGGAGCCCATCGCCCTGGCTTACGCGGCAGCTGTGGGAAGAAGAGCTTTAGGAGAACTGCCGGATAAGGTCGTGGTAGAGGCCAGCGGAAGCATTATCAAGAACGTGAAATCCGTGGTGGTTCCCAACACCGGCCACATGAAAGGCATTGAGGTGGCCGCAGCTGCGGGCATCGTGGCTGGAGATCCGGACAAGGAGCTGGAGGTCATCGCCCAGGTGAAGCCGGAGCAGATCGGGGAGATAAAGGAATTTGTGGATCACACGGACATCCAGGTTCAGCATGTGGACAACGGTCTGACCTTTGACATTATTGTGACCATGTATAAGGGAGAAGATTACAGCAAGGTGCGGATCGCCAACTACCACACCAACGTGGTGCTGATCGAGAAAAACGGACAGGTTGAGAAGGAGATTCCGGTGGAGGGAGAGTCTGAGGAAGGACTGACGGACCGTTCTCTCCTGAACATGGCGGATATCTGGGATTTTGCGAACACGGTGGATGTGGAAGACGTGAAGCCGGTGCTGCAGGTGCAGGAGAGCTACAACTGGGCCATTGCTGAGGAAGGCATGAAAAACCAGTACGGAGCCAACGTGGGTAAGGTGCTTCTGGAGTCTGTGGGAGACGATGTGGCAACCAGAGCCCGCGCCATGGCGGCAGCCGGTTCTGACGCCAGAATGGACGGCTGCGAGCTTCCGGTGGTGATTAACTCTGGCAGCGGCAACCAGGGCATGACAGCTTCCATCCCTGTACTGGTGTACGCGAAAGATCTGAAGGTCAGCGAGGAGAAGAAATACCGCGCTCTGGCCCTCTCCAACCTGACTGCCATTCACGAGAAAACCCCCATCGGACGTCTGTCCGCGTTCTGCGGTGCGGTGAGCGCAGGAGCAGGAGCGGGAGCCGGCATCGCCTATCTGTGCGGAGCTGATTTTGAGACGGTGTGCCATACGGTGACCAACGCCCTGGCCATCACCTCCGGCATGGTGTGCGACGGAGCGAAGCCGTCCTGCGCCGGAAAGATCGCGACGGCAGTGGGAGCCGGCATCCTGGGCTACCAGATGAGCATCCGAGGCCAGAACTTTAACGGCGGCGACGGCATCGTGGGAGACACTGCCGATCAGACCATCGCCAACGTAGGACGGGTGGCCAAGGAAGGAATGAAGGGCACCAACGAGACAATCATCAAGGTTATGATCGGAAAGTAGATCAGGTATAGATCCTGGCCTGAAAAAATTCCAGGGGAATAAAATGTTTATTGACGGCCAGTATGACGCCTTCTTTCCCGTACAGGTTTTCCTGTATGAGAAGGAAGGCGTTTTGCTTGGACAGAGTGTATTTCTGGGCACTGAAATTGCCGGCGCTGGAGATGGACAGGTGGAGAGAGCTGCCGGACGCCTGGCCGTAGATGCCCGACTCCAGGAACTGCTCCAGCTCTTCGCTGCGGTTTAAGTTGAGTTCCAGCCGGGAAATCACCTCTATGGGGAGGATGGAGAGGGAGTAAGCCACAGGGCAGCTGCGGAGCTTGTACCAGCGGTCGGCGATGACCACGGCGGCGCAGCGCTGGCCCAGACTCTCCTGGATCGGCTCAGAGGGAGGTTCCAGGCGGAATTCCATTTCCACGGTGTCCGGGCGTTCTGCACAGCAGGCATAGACAGGATGGCAGAGAGATTCCAGACCGTGTTTGCCGGAACTAGACAGGTTCTCCTGAGAGTGGATAAAATTTCCCTTTCCGCGGACATTTTTCACCAGCCCGTCGTCGATGAGCAGGGACAGGGCGCGGCGCAGGGTCATGCGGCTTACGCCCATCTGGGCGGCCAGATCCGGCTCCGAGGGAAGCTGGCTGCCAGGCGGGTAGACGCCTTCCTGGATCAGGCGGTACAGGCGGTCATACACTCTTACGTGCTTGAGATTTCTTGATTTTTCTTCCGGTGCGGCCATGAGATGATCAGCTCCCTTCCATTCCGCGGGCAGAGGGCCAAAAGGACAATCCTTCATGTCCAATTGACTCCGGCCCAAATTTTAGACAAGTTCTATAGAAATATAGTACCCCAACCGGGAATGAAAGTCAAGAAATTATACAAGTTATTAATACAAGTTGCTGCTTTGCAAAAAACTTGAAAAACTTCTGCAAAATATAGCCGTCCGGGATTGAAATTAGACAAGTTCCGTGATATTATACAAGTATAAGCGAGATGTACAGGAAAAATAAGAAAGGAGCGGTTTGTAATGCAGAATTATTCCGGAGAAGAAGGGCTGCAGTACCATATTAATCTGAGAAAAGGCGACGTGGGGCGCTATGTGATCCTGCCCGGGGATCCGAAGAGGTGTCAGAAGATCGCCTCGTATTTTGAGGATGCGAAACTGATGGCGGACAACCGGGAATTTGTGACCTACACCGGTTATCTGGACGGAGAGAAAGTGAGCGTGACATCCACTGGCATCGGCGGTCCCTCAGCCTCCATTGCCATGGAAGAGCTGGTAAACTGCGGCGCGGATACTTTCCTGCGGGTGGGAACCTGCGGAGGAATGGACCTTAACGTAAAGGGCGGAGACATTGTCATCGCCACGGGAGCCATCCGCATGGAGGGGACGACTAAGGAGTACGCGCCCATCGAGTTCCCGGCGGTGGCAAACCTGGACGTGGTGAATGCCATGGTGGCCGCGGCCAAAGACCTGGGCCACACGTATCATGTGGGCGTGGTGGAGTGCAAGGACTCTTTTTACGGACAGCATTCTCCCGAGACGAAGCCGGTGGGCTATGAGCTTTTGAACAAATGGCAGGCATGGCTGAAGCTGGGCTGCAAGGCGTCGGAGATGGAGTCGGCGGCTCTGTTCATCGTGGCCAGCTATCTGGGCGTGCGCTGCGGCTCCAATTTCCTGGTGGTGGGAAATCAGGAGCGGGAGGCTGCCGGCCTGGACAATCCCATCTGCCATGACACGGAGGCGCCCATCCGCGTAGCGGTGGAGGCGATCCGTCGGCTGATGAAGCAGGACAAAGAAGGAAAATAAATCAGAGTAAGGAGCAGACGATTATGAAAAAATACAGACGGATTTTTACCATTGTACTGGATTCCCTGGGCGTGGGACAGGCGCCGGATTCTCCCCAGTACGGAGATGTGGGCGTGGACACTCTGGGACACATTTCCGAGAAGATGGACACGTTTCACATTCCCAATCTCCAGAAGCTGGGAATCGCCAATCTCCACCCCTTAAAGCAGGTGGAGCCGGCAGAGCACCCCATGGCCCGGTATACGAAGCTCCAGGAAAAGAGCCTGGGAAAGGATACTATGACGGGACACTGGGAGATGATGGGACTCTATATCACTCAGCCCTTCAAGACGTTCACGGACACCGGCTTTCCCAAGGAGCTGATCGATGAGCTGGAGAAGCGCACCGGCCGCAAGATCATCGGCAACAAGAGCGCCAGCGGCACGGAAATCCTGGATGAACTGGGCGAGGAGGAGATCAACGAAGGCCATCTGATCGTCTACACCTCCGCTGACAGCGTGCTTCAGATCTGCGGAAATGAGGAGACCATGGGACTGGACACTCTGTACAAATACTGCGAGATCGCCAGAGAGCTGACCATGAAGGATGAGTGGAAGGTGGGGCGCGTCATCGCAAGACCTTACGTGGGAAAGAAGAAGGGAGAATTCAAGCGGACAGCCAACCGCCACGATTATGCCCTGAAACCTTACGGAAAGACGGCTCTGGACGCCCTGAAGGAGGCTGGCTTCCAGACGATCTCCGTGGGCAAGATCTACGACATCTTTGACGGGGAAGGCTTAACGGAGTCCAACAAGTCCAAGAGCTCCGTCCACGGCATGGAGCAGACCATTGAGATCGCGAAGCGGGATTTTGAGGGACTGTGCTTCACCAACCTGGTGGACTTTGACGCTCTGTGGGGACACAGGAGAAATCCCATCGGCTACGGCGAGGAGATCGAGCGCTTTGATGAGAAATTAGGAGAGCTGCTCCCCCTGCTTAAGGAGGACGACCTTCTCATTCTCACCGCCGACCACGGAAATGATCCCACCTACACGGGCACGGATCACACCAGAGAACTGGTGCCGTTTATCGCCTACAGCCCGTCCATGAAGGAGGGCGGCCCCATTGAGGGAGCAGACACCTTTGCAGTGATCGGTGCGACTATCGCGGACAATTTTGAGGTAAAGATGCCGGAAGGCACCATCGGATATTCCATTCTGGACCGGCTGGAATAAGGTGAACGGAGGGATCTTTTAGATGGATAAGAGAGAGATTTTAAAGCGGCTGGATCACACGCTGCTCAAGCAGGACGCGACCTGGGAGCAGATCAGAAAGATCTGCGACGAGGGGACAGAGTACGGCGTGGCGTCCGTCTGCATCCCGCCCAGCTTTGTGAAGCGGGCCGCGGAATATTTAAACGGCCGTCTGGCTGTCTGTACGGTCATCGGCTTTCCAAACGGCTATATGACCACGGCTGCCAAGGTATTCGAGACAGAGGACGCGGTGAAAAACGGTGCGGATGAGATCGATATGGTGATCGACATCGGCATGGTGAAAGAAAAAAATTACGATGGAGTGCTGGACGAGATCAGGGCGGTGCGCCGTGCCTGCGCCGGAAAGGTGCTCAAAGTGATTATCGAAACCTGCCTGCTGACGCAGGAGGAGAAGGAAAAAATGTGCCAGGTGGTGACCGAGTCCGGCGCCGACTACATCAAGACGTCCACAGGCTTTGCCTCGGGAGGAGCGACCTTTGAGGATGTTGCGCTGATGCGCAGGTGCGTGGGCCCGCAGGTGAAGGTGAAGGCCGCCGGCGGCATCTCATCGGTGGAAGACGCTGAGCGGTTTATTGAACTGGGAGCGGACCGGCTGGGGACCAGCCGTTTGATTAAGCTGCTGGAAGAATAAGATTTTAAAGACGGCATTCGGTTTTAGAGACAGTATCCGATTTTAAAAACGGCATCCGGCCGCGGGAAGTGATCCTGCGGCCGGATTTTTCTGCTTTCTGATCAGAGCGAGGCCGCGGATCAGGAAGACTTCGGAAATGGTATGGATTCTGGGGGAAAGATGGATTATAATAGGGAATATATCATTTAAAATCCATATCAAAATGTGAATGCCCCGGAGAAAGGAAGAGGATCATCACAAAAATGATATGAATTTAATTTAAGCATAAAGGAGAAGATATGAGTCATTCCACAGAAATGGTGCTTTTTTACACGCCGGAGGCAACGGCGAGAACTTCCCGGCTGAAAGGAGTCTTTGTGCGTCTGGGAATCCGGATCCGAAACATTTCCCCAGAGCAGATGGGCGAGACGATCGGATATCTGGCGGGAATGGATGGATTTGAGCCGGCGGAGGAAAAAATGGAGTATCCAGCGCCGGAGGAAGAGATTCTGGTGATGAAAAATTTCACCAGCCGCCGTATAGACGAACTGATTCTGGCGATCCGGAAGGCGGGGCTGCAAAAGATCGAGCTGAAGGCGGTGGTGACACCCACCAACGCCCAGTGGCCGTTCTACAAGCTGTACGAGGAGATCCGGGAGGAGAGAGAGCAGGTGCTGGAGCAGGTGAAAAGGAGCAGGGAGGAAAAAGAAGGTCATGGAGAAACTGTTTGAGCCGTTTGAGATCAAAGGATGCCGGATCCGGAACCGGGTGTGCTTCCCGCCCATGGTGTATTACGGGACGGGAGACGACAGCGGCGAGGTGACGGAAAAGCATGTGGAGCATTACCGCGCCCTGGCTGCGGGAGGAATCGGGCTGATCATCCAGGAGGCCACCTGCGTCAGCAGGGAGGGAAGACTCAGCTTTGATCAGCTGGGAATCTGGGATGACGGCAAGGTAAACGGGCTGAGAAAGATCACGGACGCCGTCCATCAGGAGGGCTGTCCGATCTTTATACAGATCCATCACGCCGGAGCGGCGGGCTGCGGGGAGGAACTGATGTGCCCCAGCGACTACACCTTTGACAGCGGAAAGGGGACAAAGACAGCCCGTGCCATGTCGCTGGAGGAGATCCGCCGGGTGCAGGAGGAGTTTATCGCCGCCGGACGGCGGGCCTACGAGGCGGGCTATGACGGAATCGAGCTCCACGGCTGCCACCGCTACCTGATCTGTGAGTTTTTAAACCGGCGGGTAAACCGCAGGGACGATATTTACGGCCGGGAGCCGGAGCGTTTTGTGCTGGAGATCCTGGAAGGGATCCGCAGAGTGACGCCGCCGGAGTTTATCGTAGGAATCCGTTTGGGGGCGTTTGAGCCTTCGCTGGAGGACGGCCTGCGCTATGCGGCTGTTCTGCAGGAGCACGGGATCGATTTTCTGGATATTTCTTACGGCTTTTCCGGCGAGGATGAGTCCTGGGCGCCGGACGGCTATCCCTATCAGGCGTGCATCTACGGAGCTGCCCGCATAAAGGAGCAGGCGTCGGTCCCTGTGTTTGCGGTAAACAGCATTGTGACGCCTCAGATGGCGGAGGAGATCCTGGAGACGCAGAAGGTGGACATGGTGGATCTGTGCCGGGCGGTGATGGTGGATTACAACTGGGTAAATGACGCGAAGGCAGGCCGGAGCACGGGAATGTGCCGCCGCTGCAGGCCCTGCGGGCTGCGGGTCAGAGACGGCGTCTGTGCCGGAAGAGTGCTGCTTGAGCGGGAACGGGCAAAGGAGGAAAAGACATGTTAAAGGATTTGCTGAAAAAAAGCCGGTCGATCCGGCGGTTTTATGAGGATGATCAGGTGCCGGAGGAACTGATCCTGGACTGGGTGGACAACGTCAGATATACGCCGTCCACTGCCAACGGACAGACCCTGAAGTTTCGCATCTGCACCTCGGAAGAGGACAGAAACAAGATCTTTCCGAACCTTAAATGGGCAGGAGCTCTGCCGGACTGGGATGGTCCGGAACCGGGAGAGCGGCCCGGCGCCTACGTGCTGATCTTTGACGATCTTTCTCTGGCGAAAAACCGGCCGGTAGACGCGGGGATCTGCGCCCAGACCATTATGCTATCCGCGGCGGAGGCGGGTTACGGCGGCTGCATCCTGGCCAGCGTGGACCGGACAAAAGTGATGGAAAATCTGGGGATTGACCAGGAGAAATACAGCCTGGCACTGGTCCTGGCCCTGGGACGTCCCAAGGAGACTGTGGTGATCGTCCCCGTGAAAGAGGATGGAAATGTGAAATATTACCGGGATCCGGACGGGATCCATTACGTGCCGAAGCGGGGATTGGATGAGATCCTGGTGTAAGAGGAGTGGGGATAGAAACTCTGCTGGAGAGACTTCAGGAGAAGAGAAAAATTCTGAAAAAAGTGGTGCTCTATCCGTCCCTCTGCCCCGGCAGAAGTGTCAGTGTCAGAGGAACGGAATAGAGTCAAATACATAGGGCTTTTCAGTCAGAAACCGGCGGAAACTTGATCCCCAGGTTGGTATGCCGCTCGAGGGAGTGGAGCCCTTCCTGAATAAATTCCCAGGATTCCCTGTACCCGGTCATGACTGAAAAGTCGGATCTTTCTATATAGTTCAGGAATCCGTTCAGATCGTCCTTATATTTTTGGGCGAACTGATAGGCGTTGTCTTCTTTTTCTTCGTCAGTGCAGTTTAACCTGCCGTACAGAACATGATCCAAGTTGCTGGACATATAGAAGAGACTGTAAGGGATAGACCAGATCTCCTTACAGGAAAGAAGCCGGTTTATGTTGTCTGCTTTGAGCTGGTTGCGCTGCAGAATATGGCTGCGGCAGGGCGTTTGGATGGATGTCTCACTGTACAGATGATCTGTAAGCGCCGGATCTTCTATGACATAATGTTCCGGAATAAAAACTCCGTCAGTGTCCGTAATGTGGAGAATTTCAGAAAAATCCTTTTTTCCGTAGTGCTGGGATTTCGCGTAGGATTTTACGGCATTTCCTACTTTTGATACAATATTGGAAGGAGTACTTTTGATATCGCTGGTCACGTCGCCGTGCCAGATATGAACATAGACGGCGTTCTGGTCAAAGAGGCGGTTTAAAAGAACGCCGAGAGCCGTCTCATCAGAAGGCCCCTCAACGATCACAAACAGAACCTTTTTACGGCTCAACAGCCTCACCTGCCTCTCTGAATGCAAGAGCGATCTCATAGTTATTGGTCGGTTCATAAACTTCTTCGCTCTGCTCTCCCAGGACAATATCACGGAAGTAGAAGTCGCGGAGATTGTGATTGTCCTTCACATGGCTGAAACGGATATACCGGTTTTTCGGATTGGTTGTGGTAAAGGCGACAAAGCCCCGGTCTATTGTTTCCAGCGGGCGCAGATTGTGGGATGTAAAGATCAGCTGCCCTTTTCCCTTCTCAGATATAATGTTCAGCAGCTCTCCCAAAAGATATTCAAATATTCCGCTGTCCAGCTCATCGATCGCCACGGTGATTGATGATTTGTTGTAGACAACGATCAAAAGCTGAAGGATGGAAATGATCTTTTTAATGCCCTGGGATTCAAACTGCAGAGGAATTTCACGGCTGTTTTTATATGACATCAGCTGGATCCTGCGGCCGGCTTTTCCGCTTTTTGTCAGGTGCTGCCCCAGATCCTTTACACCGATAGTAAGACCGGGGACGATTTTGGACAGAACGATGTTCATATTTTCACAGACATCTTTAACAATTTGCAGCATATCATCAGGAATGTTTGTGGGTCCATCTAAAGAAACGGGTATCTGCCCCAGAAATCTCTGGTTATTTTTGGAGTACCGGAAGGTAAGAGGGAGAGCGTCTAAGCTGATTAATCCGGAATTTGAGGTATTGATTACAAATAAATCATAATTCCCGTAATTTACCATAGTTTCCAGTACAAAACGGTGGCGGATGAGATTCTGATCCTGGCTGCAGGCACGCAGATGCTCCCGAATGGTATTTAACAGTTCTTTTGAGAAAATAAATGACCGGGAGGTAATAGAAGCAATCCGCTTTTCCACAAGGAGATCCATAGCTGTTTCCTGGTTCTTCCCGACCAGGCTTTCGTATTTTGTCCTGGGGGAAAACGCTTCTTTTGAGCTGGTGTCGATCAATGTGCTCAGACGCAGTTTATCGCCGCTGCCCTCATAAGAATAACTCAGCTTTTCATCGAACAGAACAGATCTGTATTTCGCCTCGTCTTCATCCACGTTCGGTTCACTCTGAGAGTCAATTTCTTTTCTGAGGCTGAACTCATAGAAAACCTCATACAGGGCTTCCCCTTCATTGATCTTAAATTGAAAACGGAATGATGCGCTGTCGGATTCTACATGTATGGAATCTCCGTAGTAGAGCGGGACCGGACGGCCGCATAATGCCAGTTTTAACAGATTAATGACATCAATCAGCGCAGTTTTTCCGGAACCGTTTTGTCCGTACAGTCCCAGAATGCTGGCTTTATATGCCTTTCTGCTGTTTTCAAAGTTTAAACAGCCGTATTCCACGTTTTTGAAATCTTTTATCCAAATTTTAGACAGCCTTACTTTTGTGTTTTCCATGCGGTTCACCTCCATATGAAAATCATACCATGGCAGAATTTTGATTTCAATAATAAATTTGGAACAAAATGTTCCGTTTTATACATTTAATTCAGCGATTTGCCATTTCTCTCGTTTTCGCCTCCGGCCCTCTTCCCCGATTCCGCCTTTACACCCCATCCCAACCATGATAAACTAATTTCGATAAGAAAGAGGTTTAACGCAATGCAGGAATATACCGAGTGCTTGTATGAAAAAATAAATGGAAGAGAGATCCGCGTCAACGCCTGCCGCAGCTATGGGGATACGGCGAAGATCCCGGAAGAGATCGAGGGACTGCCGGTGACGGAGCTGGGGGCCTACGTATTTTCCGGCAGCCGGAGAAAAGAGCCGGCGGGAGTCTGGAGCGGGGAAAGCCAGGGGGCCGGCGGACCGGGGCAGCCGGAAGATGTGCCGCCTCTTCTGGAAGGAGAACGGCTGCGGGCGGTGATCCTTCCGCCGACAGTGAGGAAGGCGGGAGTCTACGCCTTTTATAACTGCAGAAACTGGGAGAGCCTGGTGTGCCACAGTTCCTTTAATGACATCGGCGCGGGGGCGTTCACCGGCTGCAGGAAGATGACCCGCCTGGATATTTTTATGGAAGAAGGCCAGAGCCGCCCGGGGTTAAAGGATATCCTGTCGGAGCTGCACCAGGAAGTCCATGTGATCTACCGGACGGAAAAGGGCGAAACCAGGCTGGTGTTCCCCGAGTACTATGAGGACGCGGTGGAGAACACGCCGGCTCGGATCGTGTCCGTCAAGGTGTATGGCAGCGGCCATTTTTACCGCTACTGTTTTGACGGGCGGCAGCTTCAGTTTAAAGATTATGACTCCCAGTTTGAGAATCTGGTGATCATGGACCGGCCGGAGCTGGCGGTGGAGGCGGCCTGCGGCCGCCTGCGCTGGCCCTTAAGTCTGTCGGAGGAGGCGAAAAAGCGCTACCTTGACTACCTGGATTCCCACAGGGCAGATGCCGCCGGATGGTTTTTAAAGGAGCGGGACGGCGCCGGCTTAAAATGGCTGCTTGACACGGTGGACTTTGGCCAGGAAGACCTGGCGGAGGCCATCAGGAGAGCCAGCAGCCTGCAGGCGGCGGAGGAGCTGTCCTTTCTCATGGATTACAGCCATGAGAAGTTCCGCCCGAAACGGAGGAAATTTGAGCTATGATCGATCCCACAAGACACCGCCAGCTTGAAGAGCTGGACGCCGTTTCCATCTGCGTGGATATCCTCTCCGATGCCAGAAATGAGCTCTACATGAACATGCGCTTTCTGGATGTGGCTTTGAGCAGCCTGTCTTTTCAGGCGGATCCGGTCTGCGCCGGGGTGGGAACGGACGGCTACGACATTTTTTACCGGCCGGACTATCTGATGGAACTGTACCGGCGCGGCCGGGTAAACGTAAACAGAGCCTATCTTCATATGGTCCTGCACTGCCTGTTCTGCCATCTGGACAACAGGGGAAAACGGGCGGAGGACTACTGGAATCTGGCCTGCGACATTGCCATGGAATCCATCATTGACGGGATGTATCAGAAATGCGTCCACATTTCCCCATCCCCGTTCCGCCGGGAGACGTACCTGCGGCTTGGAAAGGACTTAAAAGTGCTGACCGCGGAGGGCGTATACAGGAAGCTGCAGGAGATGGAGCTGGACGAGAGACAGTACCAGAGGCTGGCGGCGGAATTTTACGTGGATGACCACCATTACTGGAAAGAAGATAAAAAGGGGGCCAGCAGCGTTCCGAGAAAAAATAAATGGGACAAGAATCGGGAGCAGATGCAGACCAACATGGAGACGTTTGCGAAGGAAAACTCCGGGGACAGCGGGGATCTGCTGGAACAGGTCCGGACGGAGAACCGCACCCGGTACGACTACAAGAGCTTTCTGCGGAAATTTGCGGTGCTTAAAGAAGAACTGCAGGCCGATCCTGACTCCTTTGACTACGTGTTCTACACCTACGGCTTGGAGCTTTACGGAAATATGCCCCTGATCGAGCCCCAGGAGACGAGAGAGGTTTACCGGGTGGAGGATTTCGTGGTTGTGGTGGACACGTCCATGTCCTGTTCCGGTGATCTGGTGAAACGTTTTTTAAGAGAAACTTATACCGTCCTCTGCGAGTCGGAGAGCTATTTCCGAAAGATCAACATCCACATCATCCAGTGCGATGAGAAGATCCAGGACGACCATGTGATCACAAGCCGGGAAGAGATGGAAGAATATATGAGAGATTTTACCATCCGCGGGTTTGGAGGCACGGATTTCCGGCCAGCTTTTGAGTATGTGGGCGCCCTGATCCGCATGGGAAAATTTCATAAATTAAAGGGGCTGATCTATTTTACCGACGGAGAGGGCATTTTCCCGGTGAAGCGTCCGCCCTATGACACCGCCTTTGTGTTTGTCAAAGACCACTATACCGATATTTCCGTGCCGCCATGGGCCATTAAGCTGGTGCTGGAGCCGGAAGAAGGAGAAGACCTATGAACATCAAACGAGCAAAACAGGAGATAAAAAATACCATTCAGGCGTATCTTTTAAAGGACGAGTTCGGCAATTACGTAATCCCGTCCATCCGCCAGCGGCCGGTGCTTTTGATCGGAGCTCCCGGTATCGGAAAGACTCAGATCATGGAACAGATCGCCAGGGAGTGCGGCGTGGGTCTGGTGGCCTACACCATCACCCACCACACCCGCCAGAGCGCCGTGGGCCTGCCCTTTATCTCAAAAAAAGAGTACGGCGGGAAGGAATATTCTGTGACGGAATATACCATGAGCGAGATCGTCGCTTCTATTTATAATAAGATCGAGGCGACGGGGCTGAAGGAGGGAATTCTTTTTATCGACGAGATCAACTGCGTGTCGGAGACGCTGGCGCCCACCATGCTCCAGTTCCTTCAGTGCAAGACCTTCGGCAACCACAAGATCCCGGAAGGCTGGCTCATTGCCGCCGCGGGAAATCCGCCGGAGTACAACAAATCCGTTCGGGAATTTGACATTGTCACCCTGGACCGGTTAAAGCTCATACAGGTGGAGCCGGATTTCAGAGTGTGGAAGGAGTACGCCCTGGAAGAGTCCATTCATCCGGCGATCATTTCCTACCTGAGCGTGAAGGAACAGAATTTCTGCCGGATTGAGACGACGGTGGACGGCAAGCTCTTTGCGACGCCCAGAGGCTGGGAAGATCTGTCAAGGCTGATCGAGGTCTATGAGAAACTCCGTCTGCCGGTGGACCGGGACGTGATCGTCCAGTATATTCAGTTTCCGGCCATCGCGAAAGATTTTGCCAATTATCTGGAGCTTTACTATAAATATGAGAATGATTATCAGGTGGATGCCATCCTTCGGGGTGAGATCCGGGAAGAACTTTGCGATAAAGTGAGCCGGGCGCCCTTTGATGAGAAGCTGAGCGTCATCAGCCTTCTGCTCACCCGTCTGGGGACCGCGTTCCGCGGGGTGACGGAGGAAGAGCAGCGTCTGGAGCTGCTTATGAAATATGCAAAGACCTACAGCAGTCAGGAGGGAAACGGCCCCGCCCGCTTAGATGCCGTGCTTGCCGCTGTTTCCAGTGAGTGGGAAGAGAAAAAGAGAGAGGAACTTTTAAGCCGGGCGGAGGACAGGCGTCTGCGGAAAGTGATGGCAGAGCTGGAAAACTGGTGCCGGATCATCCGCTCCCGGAACTTAGAAGACGTTTCCGAGACATGGCAGGCGGTGAAAGAACTGTTTGCCGGCACCAGGGACAGCTACGAGCAGTCTTGGGATGAGGCCGGAGCCATGCTGGAGCACGGATTTGATTTTATGGAGGCCGCCTTCGGGGACAGCCAGGAGATGGTCATATTTGTCACCAATCTGAATACCAGCTACTACTGCGTCCGTTTCCTGCAGGAATATGAATGTCAGCGGTATTATCAGTACAATAAAAGGCTCCTTTTTGAGGACAGAGAGGGAGAGATGAGAAAACGGATCTCAGCGTATCTGGACTGACGCGAAAGATCCGAAAAGGAGGAGGACTATGATATTTATCGGAGGGATCGGCCAGGGGCAGCGGGAGCTGGACTACAGAAGGTCGGCGGTTTTATGCGCCGTCTGCGGCGGCTACGGCAGGTATCAGGTGATCATGACCTATACGTATTTCAGCTTTTTCTTCATCCCGCTGTTTAAGTGGAACCGGCGCTATTACGTGAAAATGAGCTGCTGCGGCTCTCTCTACGAGCTGGACCCGGAAGTGGGAAAGGCTCTGGCGAGAGGAGAGGATGCGGAGATCCGCCAGGAACATCTCCATCTCCTGCAGCGGAGCGGCCAGAATTTCCGCGGAAATGAGGGAACCTGGGGCGGGGACCAGAGAAACTGGGCTGGTCATGCCGGCACTTCAGAAACGACGGAAATTCCGGCAGATGCAGCCGGAGAAAATGGCTTCCGGCCTGGGGCGGAAGGACCGCGGACGGAAGCAGAGCCGGATGCCCGCAGTCTGAAGGCGAAATACGGGGAGGATTTCCGCATGCGCTCCTGCCCCCACTGCGGTTATCAGTTTGTGGACCATGAGAAGGAATTTGAGTTCTGCCCCAAGTGCGGAAAACCGTTAAAAAAGCAGGAACAGGAGGGATAATATGAAGATCACATACATCCACCACAGCTGTTTTTTGGCGGAGCTTTCCAGGTATAATCTGCTGTTTGACTATTATACGGGGGAGCTGCCGGTGACAGACCGGAAAAAACCAATGGCTGTCTTTGCCAGCCACCGCCACTGGGATCATTTTTCCCCGGATATTTTCAATATGTCGGAAATCTACGAGAATCTCCGCTTCGTTTTATCCAGCGACATTGAAAAAGGGTATGTGCCGGAAGAAGAGATGGCGAGAACGATTTTTGTCACTCCGGAGCAGGAACTTGAGATATCCATTGCCGGGGAGAAACTTCTCCTCCACACGTTCCGCTCCACGGACGAGGGCGTGGCGTTCCTCGCGGACTGCGGGGAGGCCGTTCTCTACCACGCCGGTGATCTGAACAACTGGTACTGGAACGGAGAGGACGAGAACTGGAACAGGACCATGGGAGCCATGTACCGGCGGGAGTTAAAGTCCATCCGAGCGGTTCTGGACCGCTGGGGGAAAGAGATCGACGCGGCGTTCCTGCCGCTGGACGGCCGGCAGGAGGACAAATTTTTTCTGGGGCTGGACGAATTTGCAAAGCAGGTGGGAGCCGGAAAAATATTTCCCATGCACTTTTGGGACGATTTTTCCACAGCGGACCGGCTGAGAGCCATGCCGGAGAGCAGCGGTTACAGAGATAAGATCTTGTCAGCAAAGAAAGACGGGGAGAGTTTTTTTCTTTAACAGGAAACTTCTTTTTCTTCAGATTCCCCGGAGAGCCGGCGAAAAGCCGCGGAAAGGAGAAGATATATGATTTTGATTAAAGGATGCAAGGCGGTAGACCCGAAGACAGGCACGGAGCGGATCGCGGATGTGCTGGTGAGAGATGGAAAGATTGCCATGATCAAAAAGCGGATCGAGGCGGAAACCGTAAAGGGGGCGGAAAATCAGCCGTCCGGCGGAGAAAATGGAACAGAAGAGCTGCGGGTCATCCACGGAGCGGGGCTGACGCTGGCCCCCGGACTGATCGACGTCCATGTGCATTTCCGTGACCCCGGCCTGACCTACAAGGAGGACATCCAGACCGGCGCTGCCGCCGCGAAGAAGGGCGGATACACCACGGTGGTCACCATGGCCAACACAAAGCCGGCGGCGGATTCCCCGGAGACGGTGAAATATATTCTGGAAGAGGGAAAAAAGACGGGCATCCATGTGCTCCCGGCAGCAGCGGTGACTGTGGGCTTAAAGGGAGAAGAACTTACGGATATGGAGGCGCTGGCGGAGGCCGGAGCTGTGGGATTTACGGACGACGGCATCCCGCTGATGAACGGTCAGCTGGTGATGGAGGCCATGGAGAAAGCGGCCGGCCTGGATATGCCCCTCAGCTTTCATGAGGAGGATCCGTCCTTTATCCGCAATAACGGCATCAACCACGGCGCTGTGTCAGAAAAACTGGGGATCTACGGCTCCCCTGCGGTGGCGGAGGACAGCCTGGTGGCACGGGACTGCATGATCGCCCTTCACACGGGAGCGGCTGTAAATATTCAGCACATCAGCTCCGCCAGATCTGTGGCTATGGTGAGAGCCGCCAAGAAAATGGGGGCTGATGTGTGGGCGGAGGTGACGCCCCACCATTTCACTCTCACGGAGGACGCAGTGCTGGAGTACGGCACATTTGCGAAGATGAACCCGCCCCTGCGCACGGAGGCAGACCGCCGGGCGCTGATCGAGGGCTTAAAGGACGGGACCATCGACATGATCGCCACTGACCACGCGCCCCACAGCGCGGAGGAGAAGGCAAGACCGCTGACGGAAGCACCCAGCGGCATTATCGGGCTGGAGACAGCTCTGGCTCTGGGCATCACGGAACTGGTGCGCACGGGAGAGCTGACCATCGCCCAGCTGATGGAGAAGATGAGCTTCAATCCGGCCTGCCTGTACCGCTTAGAGAAAGGCTGGCTGACGGAAGGGGAGGACGCGGATCTAGTGCTTTTTGACGAGAATGAGGAGTGGACCGTCGGGGACTACGCATCCAAAGCGTCCAACAGCCCCTTTACCGGCTGGAAACTGTACGGAAAGGTAAAATACACCATCTGCGGAGGAGAGATCGTATATGAAGATAAGAGCGCTGATGATTGACATTGACGGAACGCTGCTGGATTTCCGCCAGTCAGAGGTGCTGGGGATCAGCGCCATTATGGAACACTACGACGTGACCCCCACTCCGGAGCTGGCGGCCCATTACCACGACGTGAACCAGAGTTTTTGGCAGAAGTATGAAAACGGGGAGATCACCAGAGCCCAGATCAATGAAGGCCGCTATCCGGCCTTCTTCGGAGAGCTGGGAGTGGAGGTAGACCCTGACGTGTGCGAGGAGATCTACCAGAGCTTTGTGAACAACCGCCTGGTGCCGGTGGACGGAGCACTTGATATGCTCCGCTCCCTGGCTGGAAAATACCTTCTCTACGCGGCCTCCAACGGCTACTCTGTCAAGCAGCGGGACAGGCTGAGAAAGGCGGGGATGATCTCCTATTTCAACGACATCTTCGTGTCCGAGGAAACGGGAAGCCAGAAGCCGCAGAAAGAATTTTTCGACTACTGCTTTGCCAGAATGCCGTCCGACTTAAAGCGGGATGAGGTCATGATTCTGGGGGACGGTCTGACATCGGATATGAAGGGCGGAAATAACGCCGGGATCCATACCTGCTGGCTGAACGCCTGCGGCGAAACCAACACGGCCGGCGTGTCCATCGACAGGGAAGTGCATTCTCTGAAGGAGTTCTGCGAATTTCTGCAGAATCTGTGAAATTTCTGCTTTACAAAAGCACTTTAGTATGCTACCATGGTAGCACAACGCAAAAAAGAAAAAAGCAGATATACATAGAGGAGGATACATATTATGAAGAAAAATCTCAGTGCGGCGGCAGTTCTTTTGATGACGGCGGTTTTGGCAGGATGCGGCGGTTCCGGCGCTTCCGGGGAGAGCACGGCGGCAGCGGGCAGCAGCGAAGCGGCAGAGACAGAGGCTGCCGGCCAGACGGCTGAAGAGGAGAGCGGCGGACAGGAATCAGACGGAAAGACCACATTTACCGTGGGCTTTGACGCGGAGCTCCCGCCTATGGGATTTATCGACGACGACGGCAATTATGTGGGCTTTGACCTGGATCTGGCCAGAGAGGCAGCAGACCGCATGGGCATGGAATTTGTGGCACAGCCCATTCTCTGGGATGCTAAGGACATGGAGCTGGACAACGGCACCATCGACTGCGTGTGGAATGGATTTACCATGACCGGCCGGGAGGATGAGTATACCTGGACAGAGCCTTATATGAACAATGAGCAGGTATTTGTGGTGATGGCGGACTCCGGTATTTCAAACACCTCTGACCTGGCGGGAAAAGTGGTGGAAGTCCAGGTGGATTCCGCGGCAGAAACGGCGATCAACGATGATCCGGATCTGAAGGCGACCTTCGCCAGCGTGGAGACGACGCCCAACTACAATCAGGCGATCATGGACCTGGAGATGGGAGCTGTGGATGCGGTGGCCATGGACAGCGTGGTTGCTAAGTACCTGCTGACCCAGAGAGGGACGGACGCGGTCATTCTGGACGACGCGATTTCTTCCGAACAGTACGCCGTGGGCTTTAAGCTGGGCAATGAGGAGTTAAGAGACAAGGTTCAGGCGGCGCTTGAGGAGATGGCTGCTGACGGGACCATGGCGGAGATCTCCACGGAATGGTTTGGAAGCGACATTACGACCATTGGAAAGTAAAACAAATGAAGAACAATAAATGCGGGCAGGCGGCCGGTGAGGCCGCCTTTGCGCGCGGCAGGGAGACTGATTTATGGAACAGATGATGAACTGGATCGGAGAGATCGGCGCCATGTTGCCCCAGCTGTTTGACGGAATGGCAGTGACGGTGCAGATTTTTGTGGTGACGCTGGTGTTTTCCCTTCCGTTAGGACTGCTGGTGTCTTTTGGAAGAATGGCGAAAAATCCGGTGATCCGCTGGATCACAAAGGCTTACATTTCCGTCATGCGGGGAACTCCGCTGATGCTGCAGCTGTTTATCGTATATTTCGGGCCGTACTATATTTTCCGCATCCGCGTGACCAACAATTACCGGCTGTGGGCGGTGTTTATCGGCTTTGTCATCAATTATGCCGCGTATTTCGCGGAAATTTACCGCAGCGGCATCCAGTCGATGCCGGCAGGACAGTATGAGGCGGCAAAGCTTTTGGGCTACAGCCGTTTTCAGACCTTTTTTAAGATCATATTCCCGCAGGTGGTGAAGCGGATCCTGCCCTCAGTGACCAACGAGGTGATCACTCTGGTGAAGGATACTTCTCTGGCATTTACCATCAGCGTGATCGAGATGTTTACTGTGGCCAAGCAGCTGGCCTCCGCCCAGGCTGCCATGACTCCGTTTGTGGCGGCAGGTATTTTCTACTATGTGTTCAACCTGCTGGTGGCGGCGGTCATGGAATATTTTGAGAAAAAATTGGCGTATTACCAATAGGAGACGGATTATGAAACTGCTGGAAATGAATCATATTCAGAAACAATTTAAGGATCTTCAGGTGCTGAAGGACATTTCCCTGACGGTGGAGGAAGGGGAGATCGTGTCCATCATCGGCCCGTCCGGATCCGGAAAATCCACCCTTCTGCGGTGCGCCACCATGCTGGAGACGATCGACAGCGGGGAGATCGTTTATCTGGGGGAGAAGGCGGCCTGGACAGCGCAGGCGGGCGGCCGGGCGGTCTACGCGAAGAAGGACAAGCTGAGACAGATCCAGAAAAATTACGGGCTGGTATTTCAGAATTTCAACCTGTTTCCCCATTTTTCCGTGATCAAAAATATCACGGACGCCCCCATCCATGTCCAGGGAAAAAAGAAGGAGGATGCCGTCAGAGAGGGGATGGAGCTCTTAAAAAAAATGGGGCTGGAGGACAAGGCGGACGCCTATCCGTGCCAGCTCTCCGGCGGTCAGTGTCAGCGCGTGGCCATCGCCAGGGCCCTGGCTTTAAATCCCAGGATCCTGTTTTTCGACGAGCCCACCTCCGCCCTCGACCCGGAGCTGACGGGAGAGGTGTTAAAGGTGATCCGCTCCCTGGCGGAGATGGATATCACCATGGTGATCGTGACCCACGAGATGGCTTTCGCCAGAGACATCTCCCACCGGGTGATCTTTATGGCGGACGGGGTGATCGTGGAAGAAGGCACGCCGGAAGAAGTATTCTCCTCCTCCAACGAGAGAACAAGAACATTCCTGGGAAGATACGGGAAACTGTTAGGAGAATAGGGGAGAGAAAGAAGAAGATAGAGAGGAAAATGCAGGAGCTGTCGCATCAATGATTAGAAAATCATAGATGCGGCAGCATTTTTTTGCCATTTTTAGGCCGAAATATTCACTTCTTTTATTTCGTTTCTATAAAAAGGCGAACTTTAATAAACCCTTTTCTAAAA
>DWWL01000047.1 GCA_019119775.1 Candidatus Lachnoclostridium pullistercoris
CTCCGTCTCGTCTTCCAGATCCTTATAGATCACATCCTCGTCCGTTCCCAGAATATCCGAGAGCAGCAGCTCATTTCCGTCCCAGTCCACGTTCAGAGGCTCGTCGATGGAGACCTCCAGCCTGGTTTTGCTGTTTCTCCTCAGATACATGAGAATCTCATTCTCAATGCAGCGGGAGGCGTAAGTGGCCAGCTTGATGTTCTTCTCCGGGTTGAAAGTGTTGATGGCCTTGATTAACCCGATGGTTCCGATGGAGATCAGATCCTCCACTCCCACGCTGGTATTGTCGAACTTTTTCGCAATGTAGACCACCAGGCGCAGGTTGTGCTCGATCAGGGTGGACTTCGCCTCCCTGTCCTCCTCCGTCCCCAGTCTGGAGATCATGAGGGACTCCGTTTTCCCGTCCAGGGGCGGGGGCAGGATATCCGCTCCCCCGATATAATGGATCTCCCCCTGCTTTTGTAAAAACATCGTTTTAAAGCTGGGAACCGCCTTAAACTGAAAGCGCCCAGGCACAGAAACCTTTATGATCATTTCTTCCTCCTCTACTCATTTTCCGCTTTTTCATTCAGGAGCATGTGATAGCTGCCGTCCGGAGACAGGGACTGCTTTACGATCCCCACCAGGGGGCGCTCCTCCCTCCTTCTCTCCTCCCCTCTCATAATCTCCATGTAGTCCAGCGTGACCGCCGGGATCACTCCGTCCTGCCGCCCCACCGACCGGTAGGGAATGTAGCAGACGCGGTCCACCCTGCTGCAGATGGTCCTGCAGACCTCATACTCCAGTACGTGGACCGGCCGCTTCCCATCCGGGGAGGTGAGATGATTCCCGGTGTCTAGGAGAGCTTCCGTCTCCGTCTCCCTCCCCTGAAAAGCCAGCTTCACCCGGCAGAGATACCTGCGCTTCCGGCCAGTCTCCGCCGCCGTCAGCCACAGATAACGGCCGGCAGAAAAGGTCCCGGCCGCCATAGCCGCGAAGGCCGCAGCTGAAAGCGTCCCGCCGCCCCGCGATTCCCCTGACGGAAAACCGCCGCTCTCCTCCCAGACGGAGAAAGAAGCGGCAAACAGATTCTCCGCTCCTTCCCACACGCCGCCTAAAATAGCCGCCCCCAGAAAAATTCCGGCCGTATCCTGCAGGATCCGCTTAAAAAACAGCCTCGGACAAATGCCGGTCTTCCTCTCAAAGGCGATCCAGGCCATGACAGCCGCCATGACGGCCGTCCCGGGAATGCCGGACACCAGCCCCAGAATGATTCTCAGAGCACCGGATGGTCTGTTTATGGACCACAAAAGGGCCAGACAGGCCCACAGAGCTCCGGCGGCAGCCGCGGCCAGCAGCCGCACCGGCGGTCCGTACCGCTTCAGGCATATTTTTACCAGCAGAAGCGTCAGGAAATCCATGGACAGATTGCTGAGAAACACAAGATCTATGTATATGGTGCTGTTCACTTCAAACGCCTCACCTCCGGTCCATAGAGTCCATTATAGCGGAAAGCGCCGGCAGAATTTGTCAAACGGGCAGGCCATATTCCTGTTTTTGGTCGGGAAAAATCGGGCAGATGTGACAGAAAAGAACTCCGCTGCCCTGAAAAATACTCTGAAGAGAAAAAGAGAGCCAGGAATCTGAAACCATTCCCGGCTCTTCTGTATTTGCTTTCAGTTGTCTTCCGGATCTTATCTCCGGTTGTCTCCTCTTCCCTCTCTTCCTTTCTTCAGGAAATCGGGAACATTGATCTGTACTCCCTGGTTGGGACGGTACGCAGATGCAGGACGGCTGTTCTGCTGGGGAGCTGCGCTGCCGGCAGGGCGGGTATTCTGCGCTGCCGCGCCGTAGGACGCGCCTTCTCCTCCTCTGTAGCCCGGCACTGTGTAGGTGGGCGCCGTGTAGCCGCCTGCCGGCCGTGCCTGGCTGGCTGTCGCTGCCGCCTCAGAAGCGGGAGCTCCCTGCTTTGCCGGCTGTTTCTTATAGGGATTGCTGAAATCTTTCATGGCACGTCCCACAGAAGAGTTCAGTCCCTTGTCAGTCAGCCCGGTGGCGATCACGGTGATAGTGCACTCGTCCTGGGCATTCTCGTCATACATAGCACCGAAGATGATGTTGGCGTCGTCGCCCGCCAGCTCCTGAACGTAGCTGGCAGCCTCGTTGGCCTCGATCAGGCTGATATCTCCGGAAATATTGATGATCACGTGGCTTGCGCCTTCGATGGTCGTCTCAAGCAGCGGGCTGGATACTGCCTGCTCCACTGCCTCTTTCGCTTTCTCGTCTCCCTTTGCGTGGCCGATGCCGATGTGGGCGATGCCCTTGCCGGTCATGACGGTCTGTACATCCGCAAAATCCAGGTTGATCAAGCCGGGAACATTGATCAGGTCGGTGATTCCCTGCACTGCCTGCTGCAGCACCTCGTCCGCCTTCTTTAAGGCATCCGGCATGGTGGTCCTTCTGTCCACGATCTCCAGCAGCTTGTCGTTGGGGATCACGATCAGAGTGTCCACATTCTCCTTCAGGTGCTCAATGCCCTGCAGAGCGTTGGTCATACGGGTCTTGGCCTCAAAGCGGAACGGCTTGGTCACTACGCCTACGGTGAGGATGCCCATATCCTTAGCCAGCTTCGCCACCACGGGAGCTGCTCCCGTACCGGTGCCGCCGCCCATACCGCAGGTGACAAACACCATGTCTGCCCCCTTCATGGCCTGAGCCAGCTCCTCAGAGCTCTCCTCCGCGGCCTTCTCGCCGATCTCCGGCTTCGCGCCTGCGCCCAGTCCCTTTGTCAGCTTCTCGCCGATCTGCATGGCAGTGGGAGCCTTGCACAGCTGAAGCGCCTGCTTGTCCGTATTCACTCCGATGAACTCCACTCCGGCGATATTCTCGTCGATCATGCGGTTCACCGCGTTGTTTCCTGCTCCGCCCACACCGATCACAATGATTCTGGCTGAATTCTCTGTTTCATTTATCTTAATCTCCAGCAAGATTATTTCCTCCTTTAACCCTTTTTTCGCTTCTGTCTTCCCGGCTTCTGATTTATGTCAACTATCTTTTACAGTTTCCGCGGTTCTCCTAATACTATATTTGATTTTTGAAAAAATATCAACTCCTAATTGCTTAAAAATCCTGCAAAAATTGCATTTTTTTCTGTTCCTAGGACCGCTTCTTGAAGGTGTAGGTCCGGCTGGTGTTCGCCTCGTCGTAGGAATCCAGGTACAGCGTGCCTGCCTGTCCCTGCAGCACCGGCAGCGTATCGTGGAGAACGGAGATCTTTCCGTTCATGGAACTGCTGTCTCCCAGCTCCACGTCGATCTCCCCGATTTTCAGCGTCACCTGATTCCTGGCGCCGAAACGGATCTCATCCACCTGGATATCATAGTCATAGAGCGCCTGGGTCAGACTCAGGATCTCGTCAAACACCTTGGGATCCGCCACCGGAAGGGGGGCATAGAGGGCAATGTGGCCGAACTCCAGACCTGTAACCTCCGGGACCCCCGCCAGCTTTTCGTTGGTGCTGTCCACGATAATGCCGTCCTTGTCAAAATACATATAGCTGCTCATATACCGCAGATAGCCCACAATGCTCTTCTCGTAGACGATCACCTCCACATGGGTGGGACTCTCAAACACCAGATCGTAATCCTCCACATAGGGGATCTTTTTGTGGTCCTTCAGACGGTCGCTCAAATAGCAGTAGATCAGGCTCCTCTCCTTTGCCGTGGGAAATAAGATCCTGGTGATCTCCTCGCTGTCGCAGCGGCTGTTTCCCGTGACCGTCACTTCCGTGATCTGGATGGAAAAACCGGCCGCCGCAAACAGAAGGATCAGCACTGCCGCAAGCACCAGCCATTTTTTTATCTTTCTTTTTCCTTTGCCTCTTGTCTCCGCCATCGGATATCCGCACCTGCCAGCCGCAAATCCCGGCAGATGTCCTCGTACCCCCTCTCTATGTGAAAGCAGTCGTATATCTCTGTTTTCCCGGCCGCCGCCAGTCCGGCGACCACCAGGGCCGCTCCGCCCCGCAGATCTCTGGCCCGAACCCGGCCGCCGCTTAAAGACGGCCTCCCGCAGACAACCGCCTCTCCTTCCCGGACCTGGATCCGGGCACCCAGCTTTTTAAATTCCTCCGCCGTCTCGTAGCGGCCCTCAAAAACCGTCTCCCGGATCCGGCTGCACCCGTCGGCGCAGCAGAGAAGCCCCATCAGGGGCGACTGAAGGTCGGTGGGGAATTCCGGGTACGGTCCCGTCTGCACTGAGACCGGAAGGAGAGGTCCCTCCATTCTCACAGCGACAGCATCTTCCCCCAGGGAAAAGCCGGCTCCCGCCTGCTTAAGCACCCGGATCACTTCCTTTAAATGTCCCGGCTTTACTCCCTCCAGAAGCACCTCGCCCCGGCCGGCCATGGCCGCCATCAGATAGGTTCCGGCCACGATCCGGTCTCCCGACACGCGGAAGCGGCAGCCGCGGAGGCGCTTTCTGCCAAAGACAGTGATCATCTCCGTTCCGCCTCCCCGGACGTCTGCTCCCATCCCGTTTAAGAAGGCGCAGAGCTCCTCGATCTCCGGCTCTCTCGCCGCCCCGCAGATCACCGTCTCCCCCTCTGCCAGCACAGCCGCCAGGAGGGCGTTCTCTGTGGCTCCCACGCTGGGATAGGGGAAATGGATCTCTGCTCCCGCAAGGTGCTCTGCCCTGGCGCGGATAAAACAGCCGTCCTCCCGGATCTCTGCCCCCAGAGCCCGCAGCGCCTGCAGGTGAAAATCAATGGGACGTTTCCCGATGGAACAGCCTCCCGGATAGGCGGTGGAGGCTCTGCCCTCTCTCGCCAAAACTGCGCCTAAAAGGACGATGGAGGAGCGCATCTGCCGCACAAAGGTCTCCGGCAGGTCCGTCCGCGCCAGCTCTGCCGGGCAGATGGTCAGCTCTCCGCCTCTCAGGGTGCAGCCGCAGCCCATAAACTTCAATATCCCCATCATACAAAAAACATCCTGTATGGCGGGGACATTGGTAATGACTGTCGTCTCATCGCTTAATATGGAAGCCGCCATCATGGGCAGCACTCCGTTTTTGGACCCCTGGACGGGGATCCGGCCCTTCAGCCTGCGAAAACCTCCGATCTGTATCTCTGACACCCGTGCCGCCTCCTGCCGCTTCTATACTCTATCCTATGCGGCAGAAGCCTGACCGGTGCAGGCTTCTTTTTATTTCTCCAGCTTGATCTGATTGGATACGCTGAGCACGATTCCCATCTCCACCATCAAAAACAGCACCGACGTGCCTCCATAGCTGATGAACGGCAGTGTGATTCCCGTGTTGGGGATGGAGTTGGTCACAACGGCGATATTTAAAATCACCTGGATGGCAATGTGGGCCATCACTCCCACCACCAGAAGAGCCCCGAACAAATCGGGAGCACTGTTGGCCACGATCATAAACTGGTAGATCATAAACAAAAATATGAAGATCACCGAGACGGCGCCGAACAGCCCCAGCTCTTCACAGATAATGGAAAAAATCATATCGTTCTGGGCCTCGGGGAGAAATCCCATTTTCTGGACGCTCTCCCCCAGTCCCTTTCCCAAAAGCCCGCCGGATCCGATGGCGTACAGGCCCTGAAGGACCTGAAAGCCTCCCTCCTGGGAAAATGCCTCCGGATTCAGCCATACATTGATCCGCTCCAGCTGATAGCTCTGGAGCAGGCCGATGGCCTCCAGCGCGTGGCCGATCTGTCCGGCAAAGCAGTAGACCACTCCCGCCGCTCCCACGCAGGCGCCGAAGATCAGTTTTTTCTTAGTGGCCACAAAAAGCATGACAAACACGATGCCGCAGATAATGATGCCGGAGCTTAAGTTGTTGGCCGCCACCAGCACCGCCAGGGGCAGGGCCATGACCCCCACCATCACCATATTTTTAAAGCGGTTGATGTGGCCTCCCATGCGGGTGATCACCACCGCCAGGGTGACGATCAGAGCCACCTTCACAAACTCTGTGGGCTGAAAGCTCAAAGGCCCCACCCCCAGCCAGCGCCGCTTGCCGTTGACTACTCGTCCAAACAGGCTCACGGCAATCATGAACACATAGGACATCACATAGGCCAGGGCCGCGAATTTGGCAAAAAAGTGATAATTGATCTTGGAAATGATGACCATCACCACCAGTCCGCCTGCTGCGATCAGCGCCTGTTTTTTCATGAAATATCCCGCGTCTCCGTACATCAGCTGCGCCGTATAGGAACTGGCGCTGTAGATCATGATCAGACCGAATACGGTTACGAAAATCACCGTAAACAGCAGACTGTAGTTATAGAATCTCCTGACTCTTTTTTTCTTTCTCGGCTGTGTCTGCGGCGGGCGTTCTTCCTGCCGCACCTGCTGCTGCCTTCCTGCCATGGCTCCTCTCCTTTTTCATTTCTGCGGACAGCGGACCAGGGGACATGCCTCCATGTCTGTCCGGCGGCTGCCGCGGGATACTTGACTTACAGCTGGCGGACGCACTCTTTAAAGATCCGTCCCCGTTCCTCATAATCCCGGAACATGCCCCAGCTGGCGCAGGCGGGGGAGAGCAGCACGCAGTCTCCCCGGTCCGCATAAGAAGCGCAGACCCGGACCGCCTCCGCCATGTCCTCCGCATACATAATCTCAGAAAACCCGTGCTCTCTGGCGCACTGGGCGATCTTTTCCCTGGTCTGACCGATCAGCACCAGGTACTTTACTTTTCCTCCGAAACTCTCGATCCACTCGTCGTAGGTGGAACCCTTGTCATAGCCGCCGGCAATCAGGATCGTAGGGCCGGGCATGGCCTTCACCGCCTGAATTGCCGCGTCCGGGTTCGTTCCCTTGGAGTCGTTGTAGTATTTCACTCCCGCCCGCTCCAGCACAAACTCGATGCGGTGCTCCACCGCCTTAAACTTTTTCGCCGCCTCCACAATGTTCTTCATGGGCACGCCGGCGGCTGCGCTCATGGCGATGGCCGCCATCACGTTCTCATAGTTGTGACGGCCCAGGATCTGGAGATCGTGAACGTTTAACAGCTCCTCCGTCTTCCCGTCATGGGCGCTGAAGATCTTGTCCCCGTCCAGGAAATAGCCGTCCTTCAGCTTTTCCCGGCTGCTGAAAAAGATCACCTTCGGCTTCAGCTCCTTCCGCTGTCCGAACTCCCGCAGCACCGGATCGTCATAGTTCAGCACGCAGGTGTCTTCCTCCTTCTGATTCATGGTAATGCTCTCCTTCACGGAGATGTAGCACTCCATGGTCTTGTGGCGGTTCAAATGATCCGGCGTGATGTTTAAAATGGCGCTGATGTCCGGCCGGAAATCCATGATCGTCTCCAGCTGGAAGCTGGAAACCTCCGCCACTGTGACGGAGTCATCCTCCGTTGCCAGCGCCTCCTCCGTGTAGGGGATGCCGATATTTCCCACCACATGCACGTCCTTAAACCAGGATTTCATGATCTCTCCCGTGAGGGCCGTGGTTGTGGTCTTTCCGTTGGTGCCGGTGATGGCGATGAGCTTTCCCTTGGCGCACTGATAGGCCAGCTGGATCTCACTCCAGATGGGGATCTTCACATCGTCCAGCACAGAGACAAAGGGGGCGTCCAGAGGAATTCCGGGGCTGATGACGCACAGCTCCACCCCCAGAAGGTCCGTTCTCTTCAGTTCTCCCAAGACGACCTCCACCTTGTCCTTCTGATCAAATTTTCCGCGGATCTCTCCCTTGTTCAGATCGGGATTGCTGTCATAGAGCACGACCTCTCCGCCCATGTCAAGGAGCAGCCTGGCAGCGGCGAGTCCGCTCTTTCCCGTTCCTGCAACGATAACCTTCTGACTCATTGTCTCCTCCTATAATCCTAAGTAAGCGATCAGGCAGAGAATGGCGGTGATAATGGAAAAGACCGCCACCACTCTCGTCTCTGACCAGCCGCAAAGCTCAAAGTGATGATGGATGGGAGCCATTTTGAAAATGCGCTTTCCACCCGTCTTTTTAAAGTACGTCACCTGGATGATGACGGACAGGACCTCCACCAGATAGATCAGTCCCACAATGGCGATGAACAGGGGAATCTGCATCATAAACGCGCTGGCCGCCACAAAGCCGCCCAGGGCCAGGGAACCGGTATCTCCCATAAATACCTTCGCCGGATACACGTTAAACAGCAGAAAGCCGAGAAGGCTTCCCACCACGGCTCCGGTAATCGGGCTGATCCCGGCGTTTTCCCCCACTGCCACCACGGTCATGAAGGTTGCCACCAGAATGGTGACGCTGGTGCACAGGCCGTCCAGTCCGTCGGTAAAGTTCACTCCGTTGTCCGTTCCCAGAGTGACGAAGAACAGAAACGGGATGAACAGCCATCCCAGATTCAGATAATATCCGCTGTCAAATCCGCCGGTGAAGGGGATGAGGATCGCCGTCCCCACATCCTCCGCCGTCATCAGATACCAGCAGAAGATCCCGGTGATCACAAACTGTCCAAGCAGCTTCTGCTTCGGGTTCAGTCCCTCGGACCGCTTCATCACGATCTTGATGTAGTCGTCTAAAAAACCGATGATCCCGAAGCCCACCGTCACAAACAGGACGGGAATGATCTTGGGATAATCCTTCAGGTAAAATAAGGAAGTCACGATGATGCTGGTCAGAATCACCAGCCCGCCCATGGTGGGTGTCCCCTGCTTTTTTAAATGGGCCTGGGGACCGTCATCCCGCACCTGCTGGCCGAATTTCAGCTTGTGGAGAAAGGGAATCACCACCGGGCACAAAATCGCGCTCACCGCAAAGGCAATAATAATTGCCAGTATGGTTTCATTTATCATATCGCACCTCTGTCTTTTATGTATTCACGGAATAGTATACGTCTTTTTCCGGGAATAATCAACCGTAGATTCGGAATGCGGAAGCAGATTCTTCCTCTGCTTCCGGGATTCCCAGATATGGAAGAATGTTTTTGAAAACATCGGCAATGACCGGGGCGGCGATCGTTCCACCGTAATAGACGCCTTCCGGCTCGTCAATGGTGATCAGGGCAAGAACCTGCGGGTCATCCGCCGGGGCGAAGCCGATGAAGGAGGAAATGTATTTTTTCAGGCTTCTGGGCAGCTTTTCCGAGGTGGCCGTCTTTCCCCCGATACGGTAGCCGGCGACGGCGGCATTTTTTCCGCTGCCGCCGGCCACCACCTGTTCCAGGATATAGCGCATCCTGGCGCTGGTCTCCTCCGACAGGATCCGCTCTCCCCGCGGGTACTCAAACTCCCGGATCACCGTCCCGTCGGCGCTCACGGCCTTCACCCCCAGATGGGGCGTCACCCGGATCCCGCCGTTGATGATGGAGGAAACTGTGGCGGCCAGCTGCACCGGTGTGACCTGAAACGACTGGCCGAAGGAAACGGTTGCCAGCTCCACCGCCCCCATATTTTCTTTTTTGTGCATGATGGTGGACGCCTCCCCCGGCAGGTCGATGCCCGTCTTTCCCATGAGTCCGAACTGTTCAAAATATTTATAATAATTGTCCACGCCCAGCCTCTGGCCCACGTCGATGAGGACCGGGTTGCAGGAGTTCATCATCCCCTGCAGGAACGTCTCGCTGCCGTGGCCGCCCGTCTTGTGGCAGCGGATCTTCCGGTCCTCCACGATGCGGAAGCCGGGACAGTTAAAATGATCCTCCAGATCCACCACTCCCTCCTCCAGGCCGGCGGCAGCGGTGATGATCTTAAAGGTGGATCCCGGCTCGTAAGTGTCGCTCACGCAGGGATTTCTCCACATGCGGTTGAGAAGCTCCTGCTGTTCTTTCTCATCTTGCGGGGCGGGCGTCCCCTCCGGCAGGGAAAATGGGTCGTTTAAGTGAAATTCCGGCACGCTGGCCATGGCCAGGATCTCCCCGTTTTTCGGATTCATCACCAGGATGGACACCTGCTTTGCCTTCTTTTTCTCCATCACCTGGTATGCCGCCTGCTCCGCGTATTTCTGAATGTTCACATCCAGGCTCACGTACAGGTCATTTCCCGGTATGGGCTCGATCCGGTCCTCGGCGGCATTTTCAATCTCAATGCCGGCCGCGTCCGTCATGGTGAGGATCTTTCCTCCCGTACCCTTTAAATACTCCTCGTATTTTACTTCCAGGCCGATGATTCCCTGATTGTCGCCTCCGGTAAATCCAAGGACCTTTGATGCCAGACTGTCGTAGGGATAATACCGTTTGTAATCTTCATCCACCTTCACTCCCGCCAGCCCCATATCCCGGATGGAGTCCCCCACCGCCTTGTCCACATTAGTCTTTACGATCTCCCGGGAGCTGCGCTTTTCCACCCTGGCCCGCACCTGCTCCTCCGGCAGTCCCAGCTTCTCGGACAGGACGGCCGTCACCTGCTCCGGATCCTGGATCTGATTGTGAATCACAGACACGGTGCAGACGGTGCGGTTGGAGGCGATCACCGTGCCGTTCCGGTCAATGATCTCTCCCCTGGCCGCCTTGATGGTCCGCTCCCTCTGGTGCAGATCTTCCGCCTTCTCACTGTAATACTGGGAGCGGAACACCATCAGATAGGCCAGGCGGCCGGAAAGGGCCGCGGCGGCCACCGCCAGAGCCAGAAACAGGAAGGTGATCCGCCCCCGGTGGCGGGTTCTGTTCTCGTTCATAAAAACACCCCGCGTCATCATATTGCTACAGTATATGCGCCGGGAAGCCGGTTATGTGGGAAAGAAAAGGCGCGGACCGACGGCCGCGCCTCTTTTCCATCTCTTTTCTTCTGTTTTCTTATTCTTCCGCAGCTTCGCTGCCTGCTTCCGTTTCTCCTCCGGCAGTCTCCCCGCCGGAAGATTCCTCTTCGGCTCCGCTGCTCTGATCTGTCCCGCTCTCAGCAGACGCAGTCTCCTGCTCGCCGCTGCTCTCGCCGGAACCTGTTCCGGTGCCCGTCTCTCCTGCTCCGGAACCTGCCCTGCCGGAACCTGCTCCAGTCTCGCCTGCCCCAGCTCCGGCATTCGTCTCCCCTTCCTGGCCTGCCGTCTCCGGCACCCGGTCGGGAACTCCGCTGCCTCCCAGTTCCGGAAGAACTACTTCTTCATCGGGATAGGATTCTTCCGGAGCCGTCTCCTCCGGAGTCTGCTCTTCTCCGTCCTCCTGGGACGTATTGTCCGTGATGCCTTCCTCCTGGGGAAGTCCCGTCTCCTCTCCGCTCTCCGCCGTCTCGGTGGTGGGGAACACATTGAGATAAGGAAGGATCTCTTTCATGATCTTCGCAAACACCTCGCTGGCATAGGTGGAATGGGGCTGATCCTCCACATGGGGCTGATCAATCACTACATAGACCAGCACTTCCGGGTGGTCCACCGGCGCAAATCCGCAGAAGGAAACCACGTAATTGCCGTTTCCTCTGGGCAGCTTCTCCGCGGTTCCCGTCTTTCCGCCCAGCTCATATCCTTCCACCTGGGCCGCTTTTCCCGTTCCCTTGGTGCCGTACACCGTCTGGAACAGAGCGTTCTTGATGAAATCGCTGGTGGACTGGGAAACCGTCTCCCGCACCAGGACCGGATCCACTTTCTTTACCACAGAGCCCTGGGAATTTAAGATCTGCTTCACCACATGGGGCTGATAGTAGGAACCTCCGTTCAGCACGGAACAGTAGGCCGCCGCCATCTGGATCATAGTGCAGTTGTAGTTCTGTCCGAAAGCGTTGGTGGCCATATCCACCGGCCCCGCCGTCTCCGCCGTATAGCCCAGACCGCTGGTGTCCGCCTCACCCGGCAGGTCGATCCCTGTCTTATCCGTAAAGCCGAACATATCCTGGTATTTGTAGAAGATATCCTTGCCTTCCCTGCTCACGATCTGCATGAGCACGTCGTTGCAGGACACCATCAGGGACTCCGCCACTGTCAGGTTTCCGTGGCCTCCCACCCGGTTGACGCAGCGGATGTAGGTGCCGGCCACGTCCTGGCCGCCGTCGCAGAAAAAGGTCTCATTTCCGCTGATGACGCCTTCCTCCATAGCCGCCGCGATGGTAAAGATCTTCGACGGGGAGCCGGGCTCATAGGTATCGCTCACGCAGTAATTTCTCCACTGCTGGTACCAGGCATCCATCTGCTCCTCATCGCTCATGGCGGCAATTTCCGCATCTGTGTACATGCCCGACAGATCCCTGGGATCGTTTAAGTTATACATCCGGTCCGTGGCCATGGCCAGAACCTCTCCCGTATCCGGGTCCATCACCACCACGCCAATATTTTCCGACCCGGTGGTGGTCATCCACTCATTGATATATTTTTCCACCACCTGCTGCACATTCAGGTCGATGGTGGACACTACCGTATTGCCGTTAATCGCCGGCTTGATCACCGTCTCCAGATTGGAATCATCATTTAAGTAGCCGTATTCCCGGCCGTTGGTGCCGGTGAGCACGCTGTTGTAGGACTGCTCGATCCCCCCGTTTCCGGTGGTGCCGTCGCTGGAGGAAAAGCCCAGGATCGTGCTGGCCGATTCGTTGTAGGGATAATATCTCTTATACTCTTCCTCAAACCAGACGCCGTAAACGCGTTTTTCCTTCTCGCTCGCCGCTTCACTCTTGGAAAATGCCGTGTTCATCTCCTCTTTCTTGGCCTCGAAGGCTTCCTTCTGATCCACCGTCAGCTGTCTGGCATAGCGGATATAGGGGCTGTCCGGATTTTCCAGGATCAAGTTGGTCAGTTCTGTCTTGTCATAGCCGAAGGCGTCCGCCAGAGCTGTGGTGGTAGCATCCAGATATTTGTCCTTCCCGTTCTCTGGGTCGTAGCCGGCCATGATCTGGGTGGCGTCAATGATCAGGTTGTACACCTTGTCGCTCACCGCCAGGTAGGTGCCGTTGCGGTCCACAATGTCCCCCCGCTTGTAGGGGATGGTCCGGCTGTCGTAGCTGGAGTGCTGGCTCAGCACGATCTGGCTGTATTCCACGTTGTTTTCCTTGATAATGTTATAGAGCACCAGAACCAAAGCAAACAAAGCCAGCGTAATCACCAGAACGGTGACCGCCAGCTTTTCCTGCATATAATTGGTAAAAACCCGCTTCTTATGATTCCGATGCCCGCCGTCAGTTGTAGTTCGGGATGTCTTCATTTTGTCTTATATACTCGCTTTCCGTCTGATCATATAAAAGTACCTGGTCCTTGCCTGCATATACCATGCCCAGCTCCTCGGTGGCTACCTTATAGATATAGTCCAGGTTGACGGATGTGTTGATCCTGGTCTCCAGGGTATCATTCTCCGCTCTCTGGTTCTCCACCTGCTGTTCCAGAGTCTCAATATGATCCAGTCTGGCCTGCATGGCGGACTGCTGATGCAGATATCCCACACAGATCACCAGAGCACACACCGCCGCCGCGGACAGCATCATCACATAAGGCAGATCCATGGACAGCGCTCTCTCCTGATTTCTCCGGATCTGTTCCTTCAGATAAGGGGTGCTCTCCTGTCTGCGCGGTCTCTCTCTGCGCTCACGCCTTACCTCCGGCTCTGCCCTGCGCACTGTATTTCCGTCCACGTATGCCGCCATTCTATGCGGGGCTCTTCCTGCTGCCATGTCATTCCCTCCTGTTCTCACTCTTGGCTGTTCCTCTCAAATACCCTGAGCTTTGCGCTCTTGGATCTGCTGTTCTCCTCGATCTCCTCCGCCGTCGGCACAATAGGCTTTCTGGTGACCACCCGGCCGAGGCTCTTCTTTCCGCACACGCACACCGGAAAATCCGGCGGACAGGTGCAGGGATGTTCATTGGTCTTAAAACGGATCTTTACGATCCGGTCCTCCAGAGAGTGGAAGGTAATGATGCTTAACCTTCCCCCGGGATTCAACAGGCGGATCATCTGGTCGATAGACTGGTTGAGCACCTCCAGCTCCCGGTTCAGTTCGATCCGGATCGCCTGAAAGGTCTGTTTCGCCGGATGGCCTCCCGTAGCCCGTATCTTTGCCGGAATGGCCGCCTTGATGATCTCCGTCAGCTCTCCCGTCGTCTCTATGGGTTTTTCTTCCCTGGCTCTCACAATGTGTTTTGCTATATTTTTCGCAAACCGGTCTTCCCCGTAATCACGGATCATCCGGTACAGCTCTGATTCACTGTAGGTATTTACAATATCCGCGGCCGTCCTGGGATTTCTCTGATCCATCCTCATATCTAACGGAACATCCTCCCGGTAAGTGAAGCCCCGCTCCGCTGTGTCCAGCTGATAGGAAGAAACTCCCAGATCCAGGTAGATCCCGTCCACTTTGCTGATGTTCAGATCTTCCAGAATCCCGGCGATGTTCTCGTAGTTGCTCCTGACAATCACCGCCCGGTCTCCGAATTCCTTCAGCCGCTCTCCCGCGGCCGCTATGGCGTCCCCGTCCTGGTCGATGCCGATGAGCTTTCCGCCCTCTCCCAGCCTGCGGCACACCTCATAGGCATGTCCGCCGCCGCCCAGGGTTCCGTCCACATAAATCCCGTCCGCTTTTATATTCAGGCTGTCAATCGTCTCGTGAAGCAGCACAGATTTATGTTCAAACATTTACAGAAGTCCTCCCAGTTCCTCCGCGATATCCTCGATGTCGTCAAAGTCGTTCTTCGCGTTCCAGGCCTCACGGCTCCAGATCTCGATCCGGCTTCCCATTCCCACGAGCACCGCGTCTTTCTCAATTCCCGCGTATTCCCGCAGAGAAGCCGGAAGAAGGATTCTTCCCTGCTTGTCCACTTCGCAGGTTGCCGCGCTGGCCACAAGAAATCTTGTGAGCTTTCTGGCGGCGGGATTGGTGTAGGGCAGCGCGTGCAGCTTTTCTTCCAGTGCGGTCCATTCGTCATTGGCATATATGGAAAGGCAGCCATCCAGACCTCTTGTCACCACAAAGTCTTCTCCCAGCTGCTCTCTGAATTTGGAAGGTACGATAAGACGTCCCTTCGCATCAACTGTGTGATTGTATTCGCCCATGAACATCTTTATCACCACCGTACTGCAAATCCGCCACCGGTTTACCACATTCTCCCACAGTAAACCACTTGCTACCACTTTTTACCACCATGTAACCTTATTCTAGTTCATTTACAGGTAAATGGCAAGAATTTTTTTAGAAAATCGTAAAAAAATAAGCGCCGGAAATGGCGCGGTTTTTGCTGGAAAATACTGGATTTTTGGGTCGTTTTTTCTCCCCGGTGGGGGATGGGGGATGGTCAGTGGGAGCAGAGTGCGGAAAATGAAATGATCCGGCCGAAAAATGGGGCGCTGCCCCCACTTCAGACTGCCTAAGTGGGGAACCCTTCACTTTTCCTGTTCGTTTTTCTCCCGCAGTTTCCGCTTGATCTGACTCAAAGTCACCGGGGACATCCGCAGAAAAGCGGCGATGTGGCGGTCCGGGATCCTGTTTTCCATCCCCGGATGGGTCTTTAAAAACCACTGATACTTCATCTTTGCCGTGCAGCCGGAGATCACGCGGCTCTTGTCCAGGTGATACTGTCCCGCTCTCTGCACCTCATTCCGGTAAAGCTCTCCCACCGCCGGGCTGCCTTTCACCAGCTCCTTAAAATCGGAAAGCCGCAGCTTGAACACGCAGCCTGCCGTCAGCGCCTCTACGGACGCGGGGGCCGGGGCGTCCAGATCAAATCCCGGCATCAGGGAACTGCCCGGCGTGTTTACCAGACAGTCTGTGACCTCACAGTCTTCCTCGTTGATAAAATATCCCCGAAACACGCCCTCCACATTGAGAATGACATATTCCGGCTTCACGCCCTCGGAAAAGAGCTTCGTCCTTTTTTTCACCGGCTCCATGGCTCCCTTTTCCTTCAGGTATTCCACCGCCGTTTTTTCCTTCAGTCCAAGAATTTCCACTGCAAATTCCTGAATATCCATCATCTGCTTCATTCTCTTCTCCTTCCCTCTCCGCCAGTATACCAGCTGTCTCTCCTGTTTTCATTTGTCTATATAAATTTCAGTAATAATTCTCGTTATTTTTACTTAGTAACTTTCTCTCTGCACCCGGATTTTGCTCCGCACATAAATCTTTCCATATTAATAAGTGTGCGGCAAAAGCGCGGTCTCCCCGGAGCGTTTTTATATAACCGGAAACATCGTTCCCGGCTATTAAAAAAGACAGTCCCCGCCGGGGACTGCCCGCTCTGCGCCTGCGCATCTAATATCCGCAGGCAATATATTCTGCAATCAGCCTGTCCAGAGTTACGCTGTTGTGGTAGATCACGTCATAGCCTTCATTTGAATCAATGCTCTTGTTCAGCGCTCTCCTTGCCTGTTCAATCTCTTGAATCAGTTCTTCTTTCGCCATATCCATATTCATTTCTCCTTTGCACCGGCCATGTGGCGCATGGCGTAACCCCGTATTTCCGGCCTCCCTCTACCGACAAACATGTTATTCGAGGCTTTCTTTATTTTAAACCGAAAAAAGGAAAAAATCAAACAAATTCGGCCGACAGGCTGTGCCCTATTTCGACACCAGGGCCGAGGATAATCCATCAAAAAGGGTTTTATTTTCCGGGGATTTATGCTATCCTATAGACATTGTGAATGTTATCCGGTTTCCGGAACGAAATATTGTACAGATAGGAAGGTAATGATATGAAACTTGGCATAGTAGGATTGCCTAATGTAGGAAAAAGCACCCTTTTCAATTCTCTGACGAAGGCGGGCGCAGAGTCGGCCAACTACCCGTTCTGCACCATCGATCCCAACGTGGGCGTGGTGGCCGTGCCGGACGAGCGGTTAAAGCTGCTGGCGGACATGTACCATTCTCAGAAGATCACACCGGCAGTCATTGAATTTGTGGACATCGCCGGCCTGGTGAAGGGCGCCTCCAAAGGTGAGGGCCTGGGCAACCAGTTTCTCTCCAACATCCGGGAGGTGGACGCCATCGTCCATGTGGTCCGCTGTTTTGACGATCCCAATGTGATCCATGTGGACGGCAGCGTGGACCCCTTAAGAGATATTGAAACCATCAATCTGGAGCTGATCTTCTCCGATCTGGAGATCCTGGAGCGGCGCATTTCCAAGGTGGGACGGGCCGCATTCAACGACAAGGCCCTGGCGAAGGAGCTGGAGGTCTTAAAAGGCATCAAGGCACACCTGGAAGAGGGAAAACTGGCAAAGAGCTATGTGCCTGACGACGAGGAGATGATCCCCTTCATCGCCTCCTTAAACCTGCTCACCTACAAGCCGGTGATCTTCGCCGCCAACGTGGGCGAGGGCGATCTGGCAGACGACGGAGCAAGCAATCCCTACGTGGCAAGCGTGCGGGAATTTGCCGCAGAAAACGGCTGCGAAGTGTTTGTCATCTGCGCTGAGATCGAGGAGGAGATCTCTGAGCTGGATGAGGATGAGAAGAAAATGTTCCTGGATGATCTGGGGCTGAAGGAATCCGGACTGGAGAAGCTCATCGCCGCCAGCTACAGCCTATTAGGGCTTTTAAGCTACCTGACCGCCGGAGAAAAGGAGACGAGAGCCTGGACCATCACGAAGGGCACGAAAGCACCTCAGGCCGCCGGCAAGATCCACAGCGACTTTGAGCGCGGCTTCATCCGGGCAGAGGTGGTCAACTACCGCGACCTGCTGGACTGCGGCAGCTACAACGCCGCCAAGGAAAAAGGTCTGGTCCGCCTGGAAGGAAAGGACTATGTGGTTCAGGACGGCGATGTGATTTTGTTCCGGTTTAATGTGTAATCCAAATATATTTTCCTGCTGACGTCAAACGGCGGTATGCTCCCCTCTCCGGGAACATACCGCCGCTTTCTGTCAGCAGCTGCTTCACATTTCAGTCGTCCAACTCGTCCTCTCCGATCAGCTCATCGTACTCCTGCTCGTCCAGAAGCTCGTCGAAGGCGTCTGCCACAATCTCGTACTCCTCGTCGTCCTCGATGTTCTGGAGATCCGGATTGCCGTCGATCTCCGTGTAGCGGTACAGATAGACCTCTCCCTCATCCGCATCCTCTCCCTCGGTGGGAAGCAGGGCGATGTAGTCTCTTCCTCCAGCTTCAAAAATCGTCAGCACCACGCATTCCAGCTCGGAACCGTCGTCCAGAGTCAGAGTTACCGTCATCTCCTCAGACGGCTCTTCCATGTAATTTTTCTTATCGCTCATTCTTTAACCTCTCTTTGCCGGGAGACTGCCTCCCATTTATAAATCCAATGTATCAGACGGCAGGGAAAATTGCAACTGTTTTCAGTACTCGATTCCCTCCCTGGCGGCAATTCCCTTCTCAAAGGGATGGCGCACCGCCCGGATCTCGGAGATATAGTCGGCTCTCGCCTGAAGCTCCTCCGAAGGATTTCTGCCGGTGAGCACCACCTCCAGCGATTCCGGCTTGTGATCCAGGAACTGAAGAACGCTCTCCTCCGACACCACGTTTCCGCTCACCGATGCCATGATCTCATCCAGAATGAGCAGGTCATAGTCAGCGGCCATCGCCGCTGTTTTGTCAAACTGACCCTGAAAATAGGCCGCCGCCTCCCGTTTTTCCTCCTCGCTCATGCGGAAGAGAAACCCGAAGGTCCTCTCACAGGGCAGCACTGTCACGCCGGGAAGCAGGCGCAGCATCTTTACCTCCCCGGAATCCTCTGTCTTTAAAAAACGGGAGATCAGAACCCGTTTTCCCCTGCCGGCAGCTCTCACTGCCAGGCCCACGGCGGCAGTGGTTTTTCCCTTTCCGTCGCCGCAGTAAATGTGTATCAGTCCTCTGTCCTTCACTGGCTCTCCTTTCCGTAATACTCCCTGATAAAACGGGACGGCTCCTGTTTTCTGCCGTACCGCTCTTTTACGCTGCAGATGCACAGCCGCTCCTTGGCCCTGGTCATGGCCACGTAAAACATCCGCCGTTCTTCCTCTAAATCCGCCTCCAGCACCGCTTTCCGGTGGGGCGTAATCCCCTCGTTGGCGTCAATGATGTAGACGATCCTGTACTCCAGCCCTTTGGAGCCGTGCATGGTCATGAGAGCCACCCCGTCCCGGTCCCCCGCCGGTTCTGTCTGGCTTCTGGCCTGGGCCGCCAGCTCTTTTCCATACTCTTCCATGTGGGCAAACCAGGCGGAAAAGCTGGAAAAACCGGCGGCGCTCTCCTGAAGCTGATCGGCCACCTCCAGCAGTTCCTCCTCCTTCATCCGACGGAACCTGGCGTACTCTCTCAGATAATCATTGTACCCGACTGCCTTGCGGATATAATTGACCGCCGCAGCCGGTTTTAATCTCCCGATGGCGGACAGATCAAACTCCAGCTGCTCGATCCGCTCTGCGATCCAGTCTTTGTCCTGGTAGAAAGATTTCACCTTTTCCCAGGATACGGGGGATGTCTCCAGGGCATCCCGGCTGATGTAGCGTTTGGGACGGTTGATAAATTCCAGCACCGTTGCCCGGTCCAGATCTCCCATGGACGCCCGGATGTAGGCCAGAATATTCCTGGAGATCCAGTGCTCGTAAATATTTGGAAGGCTGTCCCTGGTCTTAAACGGCACGTTGTACTCCATCAGACGCTCCACTAAAAGCCTGGGCTCCAGGCTGGTGCGGTAGATGACGGCGATCTCCGAGAGGGGATAACCGCCGTCCCGCCACGCCAGGATCTCCTTTACCACCGCCAGCGCCTCGTCCTTCGCGTCCGGATAAAAACAGGTGCGCACCGGCGCACCCATTCCCTGTTCAGCCCGTATTTCCTTGGGAAAACGGGTCCTGTTGTGAGCGATCAGACGGCCTGCCGTCTCCACAATGGTCTTCGTGGAGCGGTAGTTGACGTCAAGCAGCACCTTTTCCGCATCCGGATAATCCCGCTCAAAGCCCAGCATGATCTCCGGCTTCGCTCCCCGGAAACGGTAGATGGACTGGTCATCGTCTCCCACAATAAAAAGATTGTTTTCCGGGAGCGCCAGCATGCGGACGATCTCGTATTGGATCCGGTTAATGTCCTGAAACTCGTCGATCAGGATGTAGGTGTATTTTTTCTGCCAGGCAGACAGAATGTCCTTTCTCTGGCTGAACAGCTCCCAGCACATCACCAGCATGTCGTCGAAATCAATAAGCCCCAGGGCCCGGAGCTTCTCCTCGTAGCCGCGGTACAGCTTTTTGAACACTTCCTCCGGACAGTTTTTGGAGTAATAGCAGGAGAGATCCATCATCTCTCCTTTTACGGCGCTGATCTCTCCCAGAACGGAGGAGATAAAGTCGGCCTCGTCCTCCGTCTCGATCTCCTCCTGCTCCGTCAGCTCCTTCAAAAACTGGACCCGCTGCTCTTCCCTGACAATATCCTTCGCCTGATAGCCGTAGGCCAGCTTGAGGATGCGGAAAAATACGCTGTGAAAGGTGCCGAACGTCACCGGCAGCTTTTTTCCTCCCATCAGGCGCTCAAAACGCAGCTGCATCTCCCTGGCTGCCGCCCTGGTAAAGGTGATCACCAGAATGTTTCCGGGGGACACCACACCCTCCTCCGTCAGAGCCCGGACCCGCTCCGTGAGCACGGTTGTCTTGCCGGAGCCAGGGCCTGCCAAAACCAGGATCGGTCCTTCCCGGTGGCGGATCGCCGCCTCCTGTGCTTCGTTAAATGCCATTGACGTCAGCTTCCAGCTTTTCGATGCCGATGCGGATCCGCCTTAAGCTCTCCTCTTTTCCCAGCACCTCCATGATCTCCGTGGCGCCGGCGGGAGTCATCTGCTTGCCGGACACAGCCGTCCGCAGAGGCCACATCACAAAACCGGTCTTGTAGCCTTTCTCCGACACATACTGGGAGAGGGCGGCATAAAGGGCATCGTTGCTGAAATCCTCCTGTGCCTCCAGAATCGGCAGAGTCTCCTTCAGCACTGCCAGAGATTTGGCGGAGTCTGTTTTCATCTTCTTGTGGGTGTACATGGACACGTCGTACTCCGGAAGCTCCTCAAAGAAGTCAATGTGATCCGCGATGTCCGGGAAGATCTCGATCCTGGTCTTCACCATGGCCGCGATCTTTCTCAGATCCAGATCTTTCTTGATCACCTGGCGGATATAGCCCTCCGCTCTCTCGTAGAACTTCTCAAAGTCCATGGCCTTCATGTACTCGCCGTTCATCCATTTTAATTTGGTCATGTCAAACACCGCCGGGGATTTGCTCATCCGGTGGTAGTCAAATTCCTTCACCATCTCTTCCAGAGAAAAGATCTCCCGGTTGCTCTCCGGGGACCATCCCAGAAGGGCCACATAGTTGACCACTGCCTCGGAGATAAAGCCCTGCTCGATCAGGTCCTCATAGGAAGAATGGCCGCTTCTCTTGGAGAGCTTTTTGTGCTCCTCGTTGGTGATCAGCGGGCAGTGAACATACACCGGCACTTCCCAGCCAAAGGCGTCGTAAAGGCGGTTGTACTTCGGGGAAGAAGAAAGGTACTCATTTCCCCGCACCACATGGGTGATGCCCATGAGATGGTCGTCCACCACATTGGCGAAATTGTAGGTGGGATAGCCGTCGGATTTGATCAGGATCATGTCGTCCAGCTCGGAATTGTCCACGGTGATATCCCCGTAGATCTCATCGTGGAAGGTGGTGGTCCCCTCCGTCGGGTTATTCTGACGGATCACAAATGGCTTTCCGGCCTTTAAGTTGGCTTCCACCTCTTCTTTTGACAGATGGAGACAGTGCTTGTCGTAGGTCATGATCTCCTCGCCGTTCACCGTCTTCTTTAAGCTGTCCAGGCGTTCCTGGGTGCAGAAGCAGTAGTAGGCTTCTCCCTTGTCCACCAGCATCTGGGCATATTTCATGTAGATGCCCGCTTTCTGGCGCTCACTCTGAACGTAGGGGCCAACGCCTCCGTCCTTGTCCGGTCCCTCATCGTGGATCAGGCCGGTCTCTGCCAGCGTGCGGTAGATAATGTCAACCGCTCCCTCCACATATCTCTCCTGGTCTGTATCTTCAATGCGGAGAAGGAAATCTCCTCCCTCGTGCTTCGCGATCAGGTAGGCGTAAAGCGCCGTTCTCAAATTTCCAACGTGCATCCGGCCGGTAGGGCTGGGGGCATATCTGGTTCTGATTTTATTCATCACTTTTTTCACTCCTGTATGGTTTCTATTCAGCGGCCCGCCCGCCAGGGGCGTCCTTTAAGCCGCCGGAGCCGGGACCTGCCGTCCCTGCGCCCACTTATTATATAACGATGGTACGGAAAATACAACGGATTTCTCACCGGTCTGCTTCCTCCCCGCCCAGAAGGCAGGCCAGAAGCTGGGGCAGAGCGCAGCTGCTGCTCTTTTTCACAAAATTCTCCAGCCGCTCCAGATTCTGATCGGAATGCTCCACCTGGCGGGAGTACATCCAGGCCGCCCGGATAAATGCCTGCTCCGGCAGCTGTTCGTCCCCCGCTGCCATGATTCCCGCCGCCAGCCGCCGGACCGCAAGGAGGCTGAAGGCAGCCAGCCCCGCCTTTGTCCAGCCGTTCCCGTCGTATACCGCCCCCGGGTAGAGCAGATAGAGAAAATATTCCATAAGGTTTAATCCCTGACTGGAGATGAGGGGCCATTCCAGGGGGGCAGGAGCTTTTCCGGCCGGTCCCCGGCGGGCAGAGCGCAGAAGCTCTTTAAAGCCGCCGGAAATCTCTTCCAGCCGCTCCAGCTCATCCAGATATTCTTCCTCCAGACTCCTCCGCTGAAATCCCATCTCCCGAAACGGAGCCATTTTTCTCTCCAGGGACTTAGCCGGCGCCATTTCATAGCGGGCGCAGAGACCGCCGATCTGGTCATAAGCCTGGCGGCGCAGCCGCCGCTGCCCGTCGCGGACCAGGGCCAGGACAGCCCCTGCCCGGACATCCGCCTTCAGTTCTGTCCGGCGCAGCAGAAAAAACATGGCCTGGCGCAGGCGCAGCAGGCCGTCCAACAGCTGCCGGTCCGGGAGCGGAAGGCCGCTCAAATCATCAGCCGGGCCGGTGCCCTCTCCGTGCAGGGAAGCTCCGGACGTTTTCTCTCTCGTCTGATAGATCACCGGTTCTTTCTGCTCCAGCACCAGCCTGGCCGCCGCAGGGCAGGACAGGGACAGACTTACCTCAGCCAGATCCCCGTAGGACTCCTCGTGGCGGGGGTAAATCCGGCAGGTCCGGCACATCATCGATTCCCCCAGATCGACGCAGAGGCCGCACAGCCCATGGCGGTCCAAAAACATGCACCGCCCATCCTGATTCAGCAGAAACCTTCGTTTCCTGTGATCAATGTGGCTGCGCAGCTTTGCCCCCATCAGTCCACCCACTGCCATATACCTGCCGTAAGTCTCCCGGTCAATGGAAATTCCCCAGCCCTGGCAGCAGGTGTCCGGACAGGCGGACGCGCTGCAGGCAAATCTGTGATAATAAGACGGGTAAACCACCTGCATTTCCCGTTTCTCCCCCTCTCTTCTGACTGAAATCAAACCTCCGGAAAACAGATCCCCTGACTCCAGTGCGAATATATGCCTGGCCACTTGGCGAGGTCTTTTACGAGCTTAGTGGCCATGGTATCTTATGAGCACTTGACAAGGTCCTTTCGAGTCTAGTGCGAATATATGCCTGGCCGCTTAGCGAGGTCTTTCACGAGCTTAGCGGCCATGGTATAATAGGCCCATCCCCTCATCCATCAAATTGCAAAGGAGACAGCCTATGAAACATCTGATCATCGTAAACGGAACCATGGGCGCCGGCAAGACTACGGTTTGCCGCTGCCTGACAAAGCTCCTGCCGGCCAACGTTTTTCTGGACGGCGACTGGTGCTGGGATATGACTCCCTTCACCGTGACGGAGGAGACGAAGGCCATGGTCCTTGAAAACATTTCTTTTCTGCTGAACCAGTTTCTCTCCTGCTCCTCCCTGGAATATGTGATCTTCTGCTGGGTCATCCACCAGAAAGAAATCCTGCAGGATATTTTATCCCGCCTGCAGACGGAAAACTGCCGGGTGCTCACCGTCTCCCTCATCTGCTCCGAGGACGCTCTCCGCAGACGCCTGGAAAATGATGTGCGCGCAGGGATCCGAACCGAGGACGTCATCGCCAGGAGCGTCGCCCGGCTGGCCTGCTACCGGGATTTCCCCTCCGTCAAGGTGGACGTCTCAGAAATCTCCCCGCAGGAGGCAGCCGCCCGCATCGCCGCCATGGCTGCCCGGCCGGAAGATGACGCCTGAGCTCCGATGCACCCGGCCGGAAGCCAGCGTCCTGCCTTCAGCCCACCCGGCCGGAAACCGGCGTTTGCCCTTCAGCGCGCAAAGCCGGCCCGGCCGCTGTCATTTCCAGAAACCGTCCTTTATGGACTCATAGCCCCGGTCTTTCAGAGCCGCCCACGGCTCTTCCCTATGGCCGAAGCGCCGTCTTAACTCCCGGCGCAGAAATCTCAGGGCCGGCTCCTTCATGGCCTTTTCACAAGGCCCGTCACAGATCCGCTCATACCACCGGATCAGGCAGCCGGCCGTGAAAAATCCGCCATCCCCCTGCTCTCTTCCCGTCAGGAGTCCCGCTGCCGCGTCCAGCCGGTCGCAGCCCGTCTCCGCCTCCGAGGAGACTTCTTCCGGCACAGGCTCTCCCAGCGCCGCCTTAAATGTACAGATCAAGGCGCCGGCCATGGCCTCCCGCACCTTTCTCTCCTCCGCCTCCATTCCGGGGGCGGAAAGGCCGCTTAAAAGCTCTGCGGGAGACGGATCTGAAACGGCCTCCTCCGTCTGCAGCCACGGCCGCAGCAGCCTGTCCAGAGTCCTCTCTTTTTCCGTCAGTTTTCGGTAGATATAAGCCTCCACCGCGCCTGCTGTGCGGTTATTTTCCTCACCCAGCACCCGCAGCACCTCCGGCGGCAGGGCATTTTTATAAAACAGACTGTCCTGGCCGGTCACAGGAGGCTGATAGCTCTCCCCAAGCAGCCGCTCTCCCATCTGGTCCCGCCAGAGACGGCTTTCCTTCTTATAGCTATCCGGGTCTGCCAGATCCATCTGCGGATGCTCTCTCTTCTGGTGGAGGATCTCCGCCGCCTGGATCACTCTCCACGCCTCCTGTCCTTTCCTGCGCAGGAAACGGTCCAGGGCCGCTTTCGCCGTTCCTCTCTCCAGTCCGACCGTCTCCCCCTGGTAAAGCTCCACCGCCGCCAGAAGCTGCCTGGCCACCGCCCGCACCATGGGGACTACAGAGCTGTTTCCCGTGAGGTTTTTCACCTCCACAAAAGACTCCGGCATCCGGTAGCTGTCCGGAAATCCCTGAAGGCGGAACAGCTCCCGCTCTGTCATCCGGCGCTCATTGTTCACCAGCAGATAATTGGCGCTGGCTCCCGCCCGCAGAGAGCAGGCGTAGTGATGGGGCGTCACCATGCCGGAGACATTTTCATTGGTGATGTAGGGCCTCTCCGGCTCCCGCCCGCACCGCTCCAGCATCTTTTTCATCTTGCGTTCCCGGATCTTCGGGCTCACGTAGTAGCTCTTTTTTATCTCTCCTTCCGGCTCTAAAATATCCGCCAGGCTTTTTCTCTTCTCCCTGGAAACCCCTTCCGGAAAGGCAAACAGAATCGGGCTGGAAAATCCCACCGTCACCAGCCTCTCCCGCTTCTGGGGCACGCCGTAGTCCCAGGCATTTAACACCTTTCCGTAAACCGTATATCCAAGGCCGGTCAGCCGCCTTTTCAGCTCTTCATAGGTATTTCCTCCGGAATGGGACAGCAGATTTTTCCCGTTTTCCAGCACAAATGCCTGCGGCCGCTTTTCCTGAAGGATCGCCTCCACCGCCGGAAGAAGCCCATTTTCCCCCAGCACCTTTGAGAGGGAAAATGGGAAATCCGCCAGCAGGATGTCAAAATCCGGCAGCGTCTCCGGCGCCAGCTCCCGCACGTCTCCGGCCGGAGTATCCCCGAAATTTTCCTCATAGGCGCGCCTGGCGTCCGGGTCCGTCTCGCAGCTGAACACGCAGGTTCCCCCCGCCTGCTCAAAGCCCATCCGCATACCTCCGATCCCGGCAAACAAATCCGCAAATGTAAAGGATGTGCAATTCATATATTCTCTCCTGTCTTTTTTCTCTTTCGCCGCTCCCTGCCGTTTTTGACCGCTCCCAACAGCAGATCACCCGATGGCTCCGGCATTCTACTCAAAGTATATCATCGGAGAGAAAAAATTTCCAGCAAAACAAGGCTCTACACCGCCCCGCCCAGCACCAGAGCGAGAAAGATGCAGGTGACAAGAATCAGGGCTGCCACCAGCATCAGTCCCGTATGGCTCTCTTTCTGCCCGTTTCCCCGCACCGACGGCTCCACCAGTCCGGCACGGCGCAGGGCCGTCACCACCGGCTTGTAAATGAGCAGGGTGAGGGCCATGTTGATGCCGCCTTTTAAGAGGTTAAACGGCAGAAAGGCCGGAATGAGCAGCGCTTTCACCGCCTCCCTGGGATAGCCCATGTAGATGGGAGTGATGAGATAATTCCACAGAAGCATCACCGCCGTGGTCAGAAGAAGCCCGCAGATCAGACCTGTCACTGCTCCTCTCATCGTGCGGTGCTTTTTGTAGAAGAAGGCCGCCGTGCAGGCAAAGCTGCAGGTGGAGAGCACGTTCATGATCAGGCCGATAAAGCCGGTGTCGCTGATGGTAAACATTTCCACAAAAGAAACGATGACAGAAATGACAAAGGCTGTCATGGGGCCGAAGAGAAATCCGCCGATGGAGATGATCACGTCCTTCGGCTCATACTTTAAAAACAGCACCACCGGAATCCGGCAGAGCACAGTGACGAGAAAGGCGACGGCACAGAGCATGCCGACCATGGTGATCCGTTTTGTCTTGTTGTCCATATAAATACCTCCTGAAAATTGTTCTGCTCCGGACGGGGCCCGCGGCTTCGCCGCTCTCTGCCTGCCGGGCTTAACGCGCAAAAAACACCTGAAAAACTTCTGTCTCTCAGGTGTTTTATATTCAGGAACATGTGCCGGGCTTTTCGGGGGAGGCACGTCTTCTTTCATCCAGACTTTCACTGTTGGTTTTGGAATCTCACCAAATCTGCTTTTTTAAGCTCGCGGACTTTACCGCCAATCGGGAATTGCACCCTGCCCTCGAAGACTTCGTTTATTCAGATACAGAAATTATAGTCCTTCTGACCGGCGGATGCAAGATGGAATTTCAGACTTTCCGTCATCGCTCGATCCCATGGACATACCGGTTCCATTGGTCCACCGTCTCCGCGTAGCGGTGCACATGCTCCACATTCTTTTCATAGTGGAGAGAAAAAATCATGGCGTACAGCACATCCAGGATGTACTGCTTTACCACCCGGGAGGAGAAGGAGCCAAACTTGCTGTTCGTCTCCCCGTTGTGGAAACAGATGGAGACGGCCGCCTGCTTTAACAGAATGTTTTCCGGATTGCCGTGTATCATGATAATGGGAATATTCTGCGCCTTTAAATCCCGGAAATTCTGGATCAGCATCCGGTTGTTGGCAAACTGGGACAGCAAAACGGCGCACTGGGTCATATTTTTCCGATTCTCGTAGTGGAATATCCGGTTGAAGCCGTCTAATGGCTCGCTTTTGGAGATTTTCCCGATGCGGCGCAGGTCCGCGGCAAAGTAATTCAAGGCCAGCAGCGATTCTCCCCGGCCGTACAGGTAAACCATATCGCTCTGGTCCACCAGGGCGGCCGCCCGGCCCAGTGCCTCCAGATCCAGCATGCTGTAGACCTCCATCAGCGTCTGGTGCTGGAGGTTTAGGATCCTTCCGGCGATCTCTTCCCTCGTCTCCCCGGGAGAAATGGGAATGTCCGCCTCCACCCGGCCGCCTCCCATGGCAAAACTGCTGAGCTCCTTCGCCAGCTGGATCTTAAAATCGGAAAATCCTCTCGTCCCCACCTTCTTGCAGATCCGGACGATGGAGGAATTGGAGGAGAAGGTCACCGTCGCCAGCTGTTCGATGGTCAGCTTCGTCACCTTCTGGGGATGGCTCAAAATGTAGGACACCACCTCGTTTTCCGCTTTTGTAAATCGTTTTCTCTCGTTCAGTTGATCGATCAGCACTCTTTTCTCCTTTCCGCGCCTCTGCGCTCAAAATCCCCGCAAAACCAAAACAGACAGAGGACTGCCCGCAGGCAGCCCCTCCGTCGTCTGAATATTTCCCTTATGATTTATGCCTCCTGCTGCCGGTTTAAGGCCTTGACAAACGGGATGTAGATCAGGATGGACACAAGTATGCAGATGATCTGGGTGATCACCGCTCCGATGCTTCCCGCCGTGGTCAGGTAGGCGTTGATGATGGGCGGCACCGTAAACGGCACTGTGATCACTGCCGCTCCCGCAAAACCGGCTGCTGTGGCCACATATCCGATGGCCGCCGTGATCATGGGAGCCAGAATGAAAGGAATGGCCAAAAGCGGGTTGAGCACGATGGGCATTCCGAAGATCATGGGCTCATTGATGCCGAAGATGGCCGGCACCGTGGACAGCTTCGCGATCGCCCGGTTATCCTCTCTTTTAGAGAATAAGTAGATTGCCACGATCAGTCCGATGGTGTTTCCGCAGCCGCCGATGGTCACGTAGGTGTTCCAGAATGTGTAGGTAAACACATTCGGCAGCGGCTGTCCCGCCTCAAACGCCGCAAGGTTTGCCGCGATGGCCGCCATTCCAATGGTATTGCGCACCACGCCGATCATCTGGGAACCGTGGATTCCCACCATCCAGAACGCCTGGCAGATCAGCGCCAGCACGATCACGCCCGCCGGATGCTGCATAATGCCTTCCATGGGAGCCTGGAGCGTGGCCGTGATAAAATCAGGCACATACTGTCCGGTCAGTTTTTGGAATATGAAGCCGATCACTCCGAAAATCAGGGCCGTCAGCATGCCGGGGAAGAGCACTGCGAAGGATTTGGACACTCCGGACGGAACGCTCTCCGGCATTTTGATCTCCATTTTACCACTTTTAATCAAAGCGCAAAACAGTTCCGCCGACCCGATTCCCACGATGATCGCCATAAACATTCCCTGAGAATTGGTATATCCGGAGGCAACCACGTTGCTGATGCTCACGCTCTCGCCGGCCGCTGAAGTCGCTGCCGCTGTGGTGGGAATCAGGGCCAGATAGCAGGTCAGGGCCACAAAGCCGCTGAGGACGGCGCTTCCCGTCTCCCGGATCTCCGCCATGCGGTGGCCGATCCGGTACACCAGATAAATGGCCAGGAAATTCATGGTCGCGTAGTTGATCGCGCTGAAAATGCCGGAAAACTGGCTTAAAAATTCAAATCCCGCAAACTGAGCCAGTCCGTTGCTGGTGCTGCAGACTACGTTGCTGATCAGCGTGGCAAAAGAACCTATGATGATGATCGGCATCAGGTCTGTAAAAGCATCCTTGATCGCCACCAGATACGTCATTGCCTGCAGCTTTCCGCCGTATTTTTCCAGGATCTCCATGGCCTGGTCAAAACGTTTTTCCTTTCCCATAATTGATTTTCCTCCCCTTTTAATCCAGATCTTCTCCGTTGGACGCAATCACTCTGGCATACCAGTCATAGCTGTCTTTTTTTATTCTCTTTAAAGTACCGTTTCCCTCATTGTCCTTGTCCACATAGACGAAGCCGTACCGTTTCTTCATCTCTCCCGTTCCCGCGGAAACGATGTCGATGGGGCCCCAGTAAGTGTAGCCCAGGATCTCCACCCCGTCTTTGATGGCCTGCTTCATGGCCTGGATGTGCTTTCTGGTGTAGTCGATCCGGTAATCGTCGTGGATATGGCCGTCCGCTGCGATTTCGTCGATCTGTCCCAGCCCGTTCTCCACCACAAACAGCGGCTTCTGATAGCGGTCATAGAGCTCATTTAAGGTGTAGCGGAATCCGAGGGGATCGATCTGCCAGCCCCAGGGTGTGGACTCCAGATAGGGGTTCGGCGCTCCCTGGTCGCCGCCGGTGTGGCCGTTAAACGGCTCTCCGAAAATGTGGGTGGTGGTGCGGTAGTAGCTGAACGCCAGATAATCGTTGGTATATTTGGCAATCAGGTCCAGATCTCCCTCTTCCATCTCCACATGAACATCCTTCTCGTCCCAGATCCGGTACACGTAGCCCGGATATTTTCCCCGCAGCATCACGTCACTGTAAAACAGGGAGGTACGGCGAAGCTCCATCGTCTCAAACACATCCTCCGGCTTGCAGGTATTGGGATACACGTTGCTTAAGGAGAACATTCCGCCGATCATGCTCCCCGGCATCATCTCGTGCCCCAGCTTCACTGCCAGAGCGTTTGCCACGAACATGTTGTGGCTGGCCTGATAGACTGCCTGCTGAACATTCTCTCCCGGCTTCGGGAACACGGCCCCGGCGCTTCGGGGATTTCTCCGCATGTTGTTGATCTCGTTGAACGTCATCCAGTAGCGGACTTTTTTTCCATAGCGTTCAAATACCACCCTGCAGTATTTGAGGAAGAAGTCGATGAGCTTTCTGTTTCTCCAGCCGCCGTACTCCATTGCCAGGTGCATGGGCGTCTCATAGTGGGACAGGGTGATCACCGGCTCCATTCCCCGCCGGATCATCTCGTCAAACAGATCGTCGTAGTACTTCAGCCCTTTCTCGTTGGGCTCCTCCTCGTCCCCGTTGGGGAAAATACGGGGCCAGGAAATGGAGGTCCTGAACGCATTGAAGTGCATTCCCTCCATCAGCTCCAGGTCTTCCCTGTAGCGGTGGTAAAAATCGATGGCCTCATGGCTGGGGTAGTAGGTGTCCTCCTTTAACGGATAGTCGAACGGCCCCTGAAAGCCGTGGGGAAAGCCGTCAGCTATGCTTAAGCCCTTTCCATCCTCCAGATAAGCTCCCTCTGCCTGGTTGGCAGCAATGGCTCCGCCCCACAGAAAATTCTCCGGAAATTTCTCTCTGCTGTACATAAATGCCTCCTGTTCATTGTGTATTTCGCACCTTTTTTGTGACTTTATTTTATTTCAGTGATGCAGGTTTTACAATGGTTCCTGGGTATTCAGGAAATTAGTGCCAGTTTTTTTCATGTTTTTGGTGTTATTTTGGAAAAATTGTTCAAACCGCCTTGCCGGATTCCCACCTCCCCTTTATTGACAACCGCCGCCGCAAACGCTTATGATAATATCATCAATCTTTCTGCGGAGGTGACAGCCCATATGGATATCCGGGATCTTATTTACATCACTGCCATTGCCGAGGAGGGCAGTCTGTCCGCGGCCGGCAAACGGCTGAAGGTTTCCCAGCCCACTCTCAGCGTATTTCTCTCCCGGCTGGAGAGTGATCTGGGAGTGGACCTGTTTTTCCGGGAAAAGAAAAAACTGGTCCCCACACCGGCAGGAAATATTTACCTGGGAGCAGCCAGAAAGATCATCTCCGTCCACGACCAGACCTATCAGGCCATCCACAGCCTGTCCCACAAGCTGACAGAGACGATCAGCATCGGGGCCACTCCCCTGCGGGGCTCCATCATGATCGCTCAGATCTTTCCCACCTTCAGCAGACGTTTTCCCGGTATCCGGATCCAGATCGTGGAGTCCTACATGCGGGAGCTGTGGAGCAATCTGCTGGAAAACAAGGTCAGCTTCTCCCTGGCCGCCTACCCGGACAGCGGGAGCAGCCAGTTTGACTTTATCAATATCTCCATCGAGGAGCTGGTGCTGGCAGTCCCGGCCTTTCACCGCCTGGCCCATCTGGCGGGAAATCCCCACGGCAGGCTGACTGCCGTAGATATCCGGGACTTTTCCGACACGCCCTTCGTGCTCCTGGCGCCGGCCACCACCGTCCGGGCTGTCTCGGACAATATCTTTGCCAGGGCGGGGATGCAGCCCACTGTGGTATTTGAGACCAACAATCTCCTGGTGCTGAGCAACATGGTGCGCCAGGGGGCCGGAGCCGGCCTTCTGCCCCGCTCTTCCATGGAGCCGGACGCGGACGACGTGGTCTATTTCTCCTTAAAGCCCCGGTATTACCTCAATCTGGGCATCGTCCTCCCCAAGGGGAAAATCCTCTCTGAGGCGGAGCGGTACCTGGCCTATCTGGTAATCAAAAAGGATATGAAAAATCCTCTGTATCAGCCGTCCTTAAACCCGGCGGCCCGCAGGATCCTGGAAGAATTTGACCAGAAAGGAGAGGTTTCATGAACACCAGGCTGTTGGAATACATTATCACCATATCCGAGGAAAAAAGTCTCTCCCGGGCAGCCGAGCAGCTTTCCATCTCCCAGCCGGCCCTCTCCCAGCAGTTAAAGAGGCTGGAAAAAGAGCTGGACGCCAAACTGTTCTACCGGGAGAAAAACCACCTGTTCTTAACCGACGCCGGAAAAATCTACGTCAACGGCGCCCGGTCCGCCCTAAGCATCTACAGCCAGGCTCTGGAGGAGATCAAAAAGCTGCGCCGCACCAGCCAGCACCAGCTCACCCTGGTCTGCTGCCGCGACCTGCTGCCGGATTTTTCCGCAGCGGTCCTCTCCGCCTTCTCCAGAAATCACCGGGATATCTTTCTGGACGTGATCGACGGCAGCGCCTCCATCGCCAAAAGTTATCTCACCGGAGGCATGGCCGACCTGGCCGTCATGGCGGTCGGAGAGCTGTCCCACTCCATCCTGGAATACCTTCCTCTGCGGGACGAGGAGATGGTCCTGGCCCTTCCCGCCTCCCATCCCCTCGTGCCGGTCTACCAGAAAAACGGGGTGGATTTATCCCTTTTATCCGGCCAGCCGTTTATCTTAAATCAGGCCGGCAGCTACCTCCACACCTTAGAGCGTCAGATCTTTGCCGGGGCGCGGGTCACTCCCAGCGTTCTCTGCGAGGCGGACAGCCTGACCGCCGCCAGACATATGGTGGCAAACAAAAGAGGAGCTGCCTTTCTCCCCAGATCCATGGTCCGGGAAGAAGACGGCTGCTCCTTCTTTTCCATCACCCCTCCCGCCGTGTTTCACATCACGGCGGCCTACCACAAGAGCACGGTCCTCACCGGCCCCATGCGGGATCTCATTATGCTTCTTTTAAATGTCTACGGGGAGAGATGACCTCTTTCCCCCGTTTTCCGGCTGTCAAAATAGGCAAACCGGTCCACCGCGTCCAGGATATCCTTAAAATCTTCCCTGGGCGCCAGGTCCAGATACTTCTTTAAAAGTTCTGTCTCTTCTTTTTTATATCTCCCGTAAAAAATATCATAGAGATTGTGGCCTCTCACATGGATCCGGATCTCCTCCATATGCGCCTTTACATCCTCCGGCGAGGAGAGTTCCCGGCCCAGGATCTCCGTCAGCTGCCGTCCGCTCTTCGTCTTCTTCAAATAGCTGTCCCATTTTTCCCAGAGGATCCTGTAAAATTCTTCCTCGGATTCCACAATCCCCAGGCGGGCCATCACCGACGGATTGAGGAAATAATTTTCAAAGGAATAATATTTTAGGATCAGCACATTTTCCGGCTTCACCCTGGGCAGTTTGTCGGCGTCCACCCGGTTCTGTTCCTCATAATAGCTGCAGAGCTGACGGCGCAGCTTGTCCGGGTCCTTTCCGTCTCCGTCCCGGATCATGAGAAACTGATCTTTCAAATAGACCTGGTTCATATATTTTAAGTTGGCGTACGTCTTGATGTTGGTGCAGCTGTTGGTGGTGATGATGGCGATGCGGATGAGACTTCCGCCCTCCCCCGCCGTTTCGCTGTAGTATTTCCGCAGCAGGAGAGGCAGACGGCTCTTGTCCTGTTTTCCCTCCACAATGAACACAAAATCCACGTTCATGAAGTCGCCGGCGGCATAGCCCAGATCATTTAAGATCACGTCAATATCCGTCTTTTTCCGGATGACCGAATAATACTCTTCGTCCAGGACCACCTGGCGGATCTCCCTGTTTGTGAAATTGATCAGCAGATGGGGCGAATGGGTGCTGAAGATCACCTGATTCTTTTTGGACAGGCGGTATAAGATCTCACTGGCAATCTTCTGCAGCCTGGGGTGGAGAAACATTTCCGGATACTCCATGACGATCACGCTGGGGAGCTTTTTCTCGTCCTCCACATAAGTTTCCAGAAGGGACAGCAGGTAGATGCTCCTCATGCCCTTTCCCATGTATTCCAGCGGCGTCTCCGTCCCTTTTTCTCTGTTGTACATCGTCACCTGGATGCGGAACATATCTTCCGCGGCGCAGGTCAGGGAATATCGGATCTCCTCGTAGCCTCCGTTTTTGGCAAAATTGTCGTTGACCCGCCCGGAAAATTCGCTCAGGTTGGTCTGATACAGCTTGTATTCCAGCAGTCTGACCGTCTCGCCGATGGTCAGCTCGTCTGTGGTCTTGCGGTTCATCAGCCCCACGCACTGGAAACAGTGGCGGCACTCCTTCGCCGCGTCAAACAGGCAGGAGCCGGCCCTCAGCTGGTCCATGAGCATTTTGTCCTGGAAAAACAGCAGATCCTTCTGAAACTGGGAAATCTCCCGCTCCGCGTCTATGCAGTACATGCGGGGAAGAACCTCGGGAATCTGACGGTTGTTCTTCCGGTATCCGTCCCCGAAGCGCATCTCTCCGTTCCTGTTGCAGGTGAAGGTAAAATGGAGGATTCCGTCCGCGAAAGACGGCAGCTTTCTGCAGAAATCCTTCTCCCACACCTCATATCTTTTGTAGGCGCTCACCCTTCCCAGCAGATGAAGGCGGTGCAGGTCTTCATCGGTGATTTCCAGGAACACTTCCACCTCGATATTCTGCAGCTTCTCATTAAAATCCCGCTCCGTCGGCACGTAGGAGCCGCCCAGCATGCGGACAGCGTCCAGGACTGACGTTTTTCCTGTGTTGTTCTTTCCCACCAGGATCAGGGCATTTTCGATCCCGTCGATCTCCATCTCCCGGATCGACTTAAAATTGCGAATGATTATGCGGGAAAACCTCATCCTCTTCCTCCTCTTTTGCCTCCGGCCGGTCCCCTAAAGCCCCGGAATTCCCCGGCTGCATTCCTCTGCTCTCTGTCTTAAGTATAGTAACCGTTCAGACGGGCATCTTCTTGCCCGGCCAATAGACCGGACAAGAAGCATCGGATGTTCATCCGATGTGTAAACAGAGGGGAAAACTTACTTACAAGCAAGCTTGACGTCAGTTTTCCCCTCTGTTTACCCGCCGTCTGAACTGTTACTAAGTATAGTATAATTTTCAAATTTTTTCAAAAAAAGACTTTTCAAATAAAAAACTCTATGATATAATAAATCCTGCGTTGGGGCATTAGCGCAGTTGGGAGCGCGTTTGAATGGCATTCAAAAGGTCACGGGTTCAAGTCCCGTATGCTCCACTTGAGAGAAACCTCGTATTTATGTATATGTGAAAAATACATAGATACGAGGTTTTTTCGTTTCGCCAATCCCGGATACTGGAGTGCACCGGCCTGATCCGGGGTAAACATCACCGGTGCAGCAGCCAGAGGAGGGCAGTTCTGTGCCATTATCTCAAAAATATATCTATACATCCGAAGATTACTGGAATCTCCCGGAAGGCCGGCGGGCCGAGCTGATTGACGGCCAGATTTATGATATAGCTCCGCCCGGATTCAAACACCAGAAAATTATTTCCCAGTTTTCCTATCGTCTGAATGACTATATCAGGCAGAACGGCGGAGATTGCGAAGTGATTCCTGCCCCCTTTGCCGTTAATCTTGATGCTGACGATAAAAACTGGGTGATTACTGAAATAACAGGCAAAAAACGCCGGTACGCCCCGGTCAAAAGGGCGTACCGCGATACAGCAAAACGCTTCGTATTTATACAAATCCTGATAAATACGAAGCGTTTTTACGTCTGCCGGCAATGAACTAGCAGCCAGCCGCTCCCTCTGCCTTTACAGGCGGCCGGTCAAATTCCGGATTGAAATAATAGAAATTTTTCCCGCTCAGCGTCTCCTTCGTCCGCTCCAGAGCTTCTCCAAATCTCTGGAAATGGACGATCTCCCTGGCGCGGAGGAATTTTAACGGTTCTCTCACATCCGGCTCCTTTATCACCCGGAGAAGATTCTCATACACCACCCGGGCCTTCTGTTCCGCCGCCAAATCTTCCGTCAGATCGGTGACCGCGTCCCCTTTGGACTGAAACTCCACGGCGGAAAACGGCAGTCCTGCCGCCGCCTGGGGCCACAGGCCGGTGGTGTGGTCGATATAGTAGGCGTCGAAGCCTTCCTCCTTCACCTGCTCCGGCGTCAGGTTTTTCGTCAGCTGGTACACCATGGCGCAGATCATTTCCATGTGGGCCAGCTCCTCCGTGCCGATATCCGTCAAAAGACCGCCCACCGACTTTACCGGCATGGTGTAGCGCTGGGACAGATATCTGAGCGAAGCAGAAAGCTCCCCGTCGGGACCGCCGTATTGACTGATAATCAGCCTGGCGGTTTTCGGGCAGGTCCTGCTTATTGAAATGGGAAACTGCAGTCTCTTTTCATAGGTCCACATTTAACAGCATCCTCCTTCCCACGGCGGTTCGCCGTCCTTCCATCCAAATTCTCCGCACACAGCCATACAGTCCCTGGTGAGGGGATAAAACCGTTTGGCGAAGGTTTCCTTCAGTTCCTTCCGGCGGCGGCTGTTCTCCTGATAAATGGAAAACGCCGTCTGATCATCCGGGTGAGTGTCCAGATACAGGACCAGATCATCCAGCAGAAAGCTGACCTCATAGATCTCCTGCATCAGCTCCGCTTTCCCATCCTCAGACGTCCGCTTTCTGCGGTATCCCTCCGTTCCGGGCGGCGGGTCGGCCGCAAAAAACGGCATGTCCAGATCAGGAAAGACTGTGCCCTGCATAAATGCCGTCTCCAGCCCGTAGAGTTCTCCCCAGGGCTGCACCGGCACAGAGGCAATGCCTAAAGACAGCTTGGCTTCTTTTTCCTTCATTTTTCCTCTGCTCCTTTCTCTGCGGAAGGCGCCTGGCCGGGCAGATTCTTCCCCTGCGGGCCCGGCAGCTGTCTGCCGGGTTCAGAACGCAAAAAAACCGGCGCCGTTTCCGTTTCTGCCGGTTTTAGTATGTGCCGTTTTTTCAGGCATCTTCCCGCAAAGATCTGGATCTTCTGGAAAATTTCACATCTGCCATTTTTTTAAATCCACCCGGCCGTTTTTCACCTCAACGCCCTCCGCCGCCAGCTTCTCTGCCTGTGCATCTGCCCCGCCGAAGGCGAAATCCGGCGCCATCCGTCCCTGGCTGCTGACCACCCGGTGGCAGGGATAGGTCCCCGGGTCGGTGTTTCTGTGGAGCAGATTTCCCACGGCGCGGAATGCCCGCGGGTTCCCCGCCAGCCGGGCGATCTGGCCGTAAGTGGCCACTTTTCCCCTGGGAATGGATGCCACGGCGCGGTACACATCCCTGGCAAAATCTGACATTTCCTCTTTCTTGGAACCGCCCCCGTTTCCCACCAGGTCGTAGCTCTCTCCGATCATCCGGCGGATGTCCGAATCCGGCACGGAGCCGTCCAGAATAATGCTGTTCCAGTGCTCCTTGTTCATGTGATAGGCGGGAACCACGGCGGAAAATGCGTTCCGCCAGAAATCTCTCCACTCCGGGTCCACCTTCACATTGACCCAGACCTGGCCGTTCCGCTCAAAAATCAGGGCAAAGATCTTCTTATTTTCCCTCCGTCTCACCGCTGTCCAGACCGGATCGTGAAACGGCTTGTCGCTGAACGTATTTTTAAGAGCCAGCGCACATTTTAATGCCTCTTCTTTTGTCGTCATATCCATTCTCCTATTTTTTACGCAGAATCTGCTGTTTAGATATCCCAATTATACCATCTCTGCCGGATCCGCGAAAGGCCGGATCGGAGCCGGCACGCAAACCGGGCCAGCGCGGCAAACTGGGCGGGCACGGCAGCCGCCTGCCGGATCCGCAAAAAAACCGCGGAGGACTCCCCCTCTCAGGAAATCCTCCGCGGTCATTGTTTCTCATATCATCCTGTCTGAAACGCCGGCTGTCTTTACTCTTTTGCCGCCGCCATCATGATCTCATTGCTTCTCTCGATAAAGCGGGTCATGCGCTCCGGCGTCAACGTTCCGTGGCTCAGCTCAGCCAGATCGTAAAGCTGCTCGCAGATCGCCGCCGTCTGCTCCCCGTCCTCATGCTCCAGCACGTATTTTACCAGGGGATGGTTGACGTTTAACACCAGCGTCTCGCCCTTTTCGCCGAACATGGCGCTGTCCATGCCGTACATCTTCATCATATCCTGCATCCTTCTGGTATCCTCAGACACAGTGATCACAGAAGCCACGGAGGCGTCTTTCAACTTCTCTGCCTTTACTTCCAGCTTATCGTCAGAAAGTGCCTTCTTTACAATGCCGGACAGCTTCTCGCCCAGCTTCTTAAACTCCTCGGCCTCCTCTTCCTTCGTCTCCTCCTTGAACGTCTCATTCAGATCCGCGTCAATGCGGAGGAATTTCAGCCCTTCGTTCTTCTGCTCCAGATGGCTGATAAAGGGATTGTCAATGTTGTGGGGAAGGATTACTGCGTCCAGACCTTCCTTCTTGAACATGTTGATGTACTGGCTCTGCTCCTTCTCATCCGTCACATAGAAGATGGTGTTTTCATGCTTCTCCTTGTTCTCCTCCAGGCAGTCCTTTAAAGTCAGGTACTTCCCGTCCAGATTCTTAAAGAGGATATAGTCGTTCATCTTCTCGGCGAACTTCTCATCCTTGATGCAGCCGAATTTGATGAAGGGAGCGATGTCATCCCAGTATTTCTCATAAGTTTCCCGCTCTGTCTTGCACATGCCGGACAGCTTGTCGGCCACCTTCTTGCTGATGTAATCAGAAATCTTCTTCACAAAGCCGTCGTTCTGCAGCGCACTTCTGGACACGTTCAGCGGCAGATCCGGGCAGTCGATGACGCCCTTTAACAGCAGCAGGTATTCCGGGATCACTTCCTTGATATTGTCCGCGATAAACACCTGGTTGTTGTACAGCTTGATGGTTCCCTCCAGACTGTCGTACTCCGTATTGATCTTCGGGAAGTACAGGATGCCCTTTAAGTTGAAGGGATAATCCATGTTCAGGTGGATCCAGAACAGGGGTTCCTTAAAGTCCATAAACACCTTGCGGTAAAATGCCTTGTACTCCTCTTCCGTACACTCGTTAGGATGCTTGTTCCACAGAGGATGGGTGTCGTTTAAGGCAACAGGACGCCGTAAAATCTTGTATTTCTCTTTTCTGGGAGAAACCACAACCGTCTCCTTCGTGCCGTCCTCTTTTTCCTTCTCCTCTGTCTTTTCTTCCTCCACCACAGTTTCCACCACGGTGTCCTTGTCCGTCAGCTCGTCCTTCTCAATCGTCTCATACTGGGGCTCTGCGTCCGCGTTCACCAGATAGATGGGGAAGGGCATAAAGCCGCAGTATTTTTCAATGACTTCTCTTGCCCGGTACTCGTTGGAAAATTCCGCGCTGTCCTCGTTTAAATACAGGGTGATCCGGGTGCCGATGCCTTCTTTGTCCCCGTCTCTCATCTCAAACTCCGTGCCGCCCTCGGACTCCCAGTGAACCGGCGCTGCATCCGTGCGGTAAGACTGGGTGTCAATGGTCACTTTGTCCGCCACCATAAAGGCGGAGTAAAATCCCAGTCCGAAATGTCCGATGATCTGATCCTCGTTGGCCTTATCCTTATATTTATTCAGGAAATCCTGAGCGCCGGAAAAGGCGATCTGGTTGATGTACTCCTCCACCTCGTCCGCCGTCATTCCCATGCCGTTGTCCTCCACGACGATGGTCCTCTCCTTCTGGTTGACCGTCACCGTGATCTTGTAATCGGGATCATCCGGCTCCTCATACTCTCCCATGAGAGCCAGCTTTTTAAGCTTTGTAATGGCATCACAGCCGTTGGAGATCAGTTCCCGGTAAAAAATATCATGGTCGGAATACAGCCATTTCTTTATGATCGGAAATATGTTTTCGCTGTTGATGGACAGACTGCCCTTTTTCTCTGACATTTACAATCACTCCTCGTTTTCATATTCCAGGCGCCGGCGCAAAATCCTCTCCGCCGCCTGATTTATCCGGACAGCAGCCTGCGCCGCTGTTCTAGTTTTACTATCACAACAGGTATTATAGTACGGTTGCCTGCAAATGTCAACGAAAAATCAGCACTCATTTTGAATGAGTGCTGATATTCTGTAACAGTTCAGACGGCGGGTAAACAGAGGGGAAAACTGACGTCAAGCTTGCTTGTAAGTCAGTTTTCCCCTCTGTTTGCACATCGGATGAACATCCGATGCTTCTTGTCCGGCCAATAGGCCGGACAAGAAGATGCCCGTCTGAACTGTTACGATATTCTCCTCTTACGCCGCAAATGGGTCGCGGACGATCCCCAGAAACAGCCAGGCTCCGTTTCCTGAGCGGATTCCGTATAAAAACGGGCGGTCCAGCCGCATCTCCACCGGCGTCTCCGGATTTAAGGGGGCTGCCGTCTCCATCATCGTCACCATGGTGTAGGCTGCTCCCTCCACCCCTTTTTCATCCAGGCCGATGTGAGTCTCCTGCAGGACCTTTGACACCTGCAGCTTCCGGTCAGAGATGCCTGGAAATTCCGCCAGATCGGTAAACATCCGGTTTACTCCCAGGGATTTTAACAGGCGGTTCCCGTCGATGCTGCTGCCGAAAGAAAACTGCGGCACAGTCCAGCTGACTGAACGGTACTCGTCTCCCAGCTCCAGAGCATCCTTCAGGCGTTCCGGGGATGACAGCAGTTCTTCCGCGCTGGTCCCCTCATCCGGCAGCACGAACACCATCTCATCTCCCTGCCCGGCGCCCCGCAGTCCCAGGGATGCCGTCTGAAAGCCGTCTCCGTCTTTATATTTAGTGCCGGACACAGTGACGTGCATAAAATCGCCGCTGCTCTCCGTCCCGTCTGCAAGGTAAAAGGTGTCTTTCTCCGTCTCCTCCGCCGGGAATTCATCTCTCCACGCCCCATAATAGTAGAGCGTATTGATCAACGCCAGAAGCGTTTGCGGATCTTCTGCCAGCTGGGGCTTCATCACGCCTCCGGTGTGTTCCCCGATCCACGCCTCCATCTGCCGCCACGTTTCATCCTCCTTAAAATCCACCAAATAGGACGACGCGTAAAAATCCTCCGCCAGAAGGGAGCGGTAATCCTTCTTCAAGTCCAGGTCTTCATCTGCCCAGAAGGAATTTGCCAGGGACACGGAAGGCTGCTTCTCCTCCGTCTTCTCCCCGTCCCGGCTGTACGCCGCCTCCTGCAGCTTCTGGGTGTAAAACAGGTTTTCATAGAGGAGGCGGCACCCTTTTGACAGCTCTTCCCGGCTGTCTGTTCCCAAAAGCTCATTAAGCTCCTCCAGCGTCTCTCCGTCCGCCCCGGAGGCGGCCATTCCCAGAGCGTAATAAAGGCTTAAGGGGCTGTAGTTTTCATTGGACTCCCCTCCCTCTCCATCTGCGGAGAACAGGGCTGCCGCCGTGCGGTAGGAAAACTGGTCCAGACTCTCCAGAAATGTCTCCGGCACCTGGCTCTCCTCCAGCTTTTCATTGTACCAGGAAATCTGCTCTTCTCTCTCCCCGGACGCCGTCTCCGGAACTGCCGCGTCTTTCTCCTCCGTTCTGTCTGCCTCTGCGCTCTGAGTTCCGTCCGCCGCGGATTCTGCGCTCTTCGTGCCGGAAGCCGGGCCGCAGGAAGCCAGCGCCAGCCCCACCGCCGCGGCCGCTCCCGCCCATTTCCACCTGCTCCATCTGCTCCGTTTTTTCACCTTTCTCCTCTCCTTTCCCTGGCCCTCTCCCTCTGCGGGGAGGAGGCCGCTGTGATCTCTTGTTCCCATTATATCCGCTGCCCGAACCCCATTTCAAGACTTCCGGGAAAGAATGAAAAATCGTAAGTCTTTCTCCATTTTTCCGTAAGAATTCAGCAGCTCCTTCATTGTCTCCGCCTAAGAAAACCAGTATAATAAAACTGCATCCAAGAGCAGAAAGAGAGGTTTACTTCATGGATACCAGAATCCTGGAATATTTTTTGACCGCGGCCCAGGAGGGAAATTTCACCAGGGCCGCCGAGATCCTTCGGGTGTCCCAGCCTTCCCTCAGCCGCCAGATCATGCAGCTGGAGGAGGAGATCGGCTGCCCCCTGTTTATCCGCGGCAGCAAGAGCGTACAGCTGACCGCCGAAGGCTTTCTTTTTAAAAACAGGGCGGAGGAGATCCTGTCCCTGGTGCAGAAGACCAGGAAAGAGCTGCTGAATGAAAAAGACTATATCCGGGGAGACATCTATCTCGGCACTATGGAGGGCGGCGCCTTCCGCTCCCTGGCCGACCTGATCGTCCGCTTCCGCGCCCGCTATCCCGGCGTGTGTTTCCACATTGCCAGCGAACAGTCCGCGGTCATCTCCCATCAGGTGGAACAGGGGCTGTTTGATTTCGGTTTCCTTTTAGGCCCTGTGAGCGGGGAAAAATTTCACTCCGTCACCATCCCCGCCTCCGAGCGCTGGGGCATTCTTCTGCTGCCGGACCATCCCCTGGCCGGCCGGGACTCTCTCGCCCCTTCTGACCTGCAGCCCTATCCCCTGATCGTCCCCGAACGGCTTTTAAAGAGCGGCTCCCTCGCCTCTCTCCTGGGCCGGCCGAAGGACTTTCAGATCGCTGCCGCCTACAATCTGATCAGCAACATCCTGATCCTGGCAGAGGCTGGGGCGGGAGCTGTTCTCTGCCTTTACCGGAAACAGTACACGGAGAAGGGATTCCGTTTTATCCCCCTCTCTCCCGGCCGTTTGGAAGAGCAGGCTTTCTTTATCTGGAAAAAAGGCCACACTCTCTCCCAGGCGTCCGACCGCTTTCTCAAAGAAGTCTGCGATTCATTTTCTGAATCGCACCAATCTTGAAATAGGCATTGGACATTTCATTTTTTTCTCCGTATAATGAAGTACAGCAAGACAAAAAACACTTCAGAACAGGAGGCAAATATGGACAAACGAAAGATCGGAAATCTGGAAGTCTCAGAGATCGGCATGGGCTGCATGGGCTTTTCCCATGGCTACGGCCAGGTGCCTGAGGAAAGCTACAGCATAGACGCCATCCGGGCCGCCTATGACTACGACTGCACCTTTTTTGACACAGCGGAAACCTACGGGCGGGAAATGTTTTTCCCGGGCCACAACGAGCTACTGCTGGGGAAAGCGGCAGCGCCCTTCCGCAGCCACATCGTGCTGGCCACAAAATTTCATCTGGCGCCTGGAGAATACAAGGGGTCTGACTCCCTCTACGACGTGATCCTCGCCCATCTCCAGGCATCCATGAAAAACCTGCAGACCGACTGGATCGACCTCTACTATCTCCACCGGGTGAACGAAGAGATTCCCGTGGAAGAGATCGCTCAGGTCATGGGACGCCTGATCCGGGAAGGTCTGATCCGCGGCTGGGGCCTGTCCCAGGTGACTGCGGACATTCTGGACCGCGCCCACTCCGTCACTCCCGTGTCAGCCGTCCAGAACCTTTACTCCATGGTGGAGAGAGACTGTGAGGCGGAGATCTTCCCCTACTGCCTGGCCCACCAGATCGGCGTCGTTCCCTTCTCCCCCATCGCCAGCGGCTTTCTGTCCGGAAAGGTGACGGAAAACACCGCCTTTGAGGGAGACGACGTGCGCCGCTTCGTGCCCCAGCTCTCCCGGGAAAATATCGCCGCCAACCAGCCCATTCTCCAGGTGCTTTCCCGGTTCTCCGCCCTTAAAAACGCCACAAACGCCCAGATCTCCCTGGCCTGGATGCTCCACAAATACCCCAACGTGGTCCCCATTCCCGGCTCCAAAAATAAAGAGCGGATCCTGGAAAATCTGGGCGCTTCCCAGGTCAAGCTGACCGACGAAGAATTTAAAGAGCTGGAAGACGCCTTAAATGCCTGCACCGTGCACGGCCACCGGGGCATCCACGAATCAGAACAGAACACCTTCAGCAAAAACTGGAGAAAATAGCCGGAGATGACCGGGCGCCTTTTAAACGCCCGGTCATCCCCGGCCTGTTTTTTCTGCCTATGCTGATTTTCTTCCGCAGCTTTCTGATTTCCGCCGCTTCCTATTTTCCGCCGGCCATATTGACTCCGGCGATCTTTACGTTCACGTCCAGGACCATCAGCCCGGTCATATTCTCAATGGCCGTCTTGACCCGTTCCTGCACCTTCTCGCTGACCTCTGGAATCTTGTATCCGTACTTGATATTCAGGGAGAGATCCACCGAAACGTGATCCTCCGTCACATCTACTTTTACGCCTTTGGAAAGATTCTTCATGCCCAGCTTTCCAACCAGCTCGTTGGTGATGTTTCCGGCCATGGAATCCACGCCTTCCACCTCTGTGGCCGCCAGACCGGCTATGATCGCCACCACCTCATCTGCGATCTGGACCTCGCCCAGTTTTTCTTTCTCGTACACCCGATAGGTGTTTCTGTTATCCGTCTCTGCCATGTCGAAATCCCTCCTGTATCCTTCCTGAATGATTCTCTGTGCTTTTACGCTTATTTTATCACAACCGCCGGGATTTGACAACGGCCAGCCTCTGGCGGAAGCCTTATTCCTCCGTGTTTAACAGAGTGATGACGATGTTTTCTGCCCCCACCTCAGTCTTGCGCTTCACAATGTCCTCGATCTGCGCCCGTTCCGGATCTGTGATGCTGGCCGCATTGATGACCACGTCCACTTTTTCCCCGGTGATGCTCACTACCGGATCGGTAAACCCTTTGGCGGACAGCAGAGTCTCCGCCGCGTTCTCCTTCTCCGCTGCCTCCGTCATTTTCACCATGTTCTGGACCGCTTCCTGCTTGGCCGCCTCATCCAGATTCTGGTTGTTGATGATCTCGTTCAGCGTCTCTTTGTTTCTGGCCCGCACCTGCTCTCTGTTCAGCTGTACTCCGGCTATGTATTCGGAAATATTCCCGCCGCTGGTGAGCACTGCCTCCCCCGGATTGTCAATGCCGGCGTCCTCCGTGTCCTCCGACTGCACATAATCTTCCCCGTCTGCCGCCGCCATGGTTGCCTCCTCCACCGCAGAAGCCTCCGCCTCGTCGGAAGGATCATTGTCCAGGCTGGCGATCTCCTCCAGTCCCGAGGTGTCCGCGGCCGCCTGATTTTCCGCCAGAATGTCCTCGTCGGAGATCTCCATCATCCCCGCTTCGTAGACCTCGTCCCCGGCTGCCGTCCGGCCCTTTCCGGCGTAGTTCAAATATCCGGCTGCCGCGATCATCACCGCCAGAGTGGTAATAATGATCTGATTTCTGCGGAAAATCTTTTTCACCCTGAGATTTTTCATGTTCTTCACATGATTTCTGATATTTCTCATGTCTGCATGCACTCCTTTATTCCACCCGCTTTAATACTCTTATCTTATGCTGAGGCACATGAAATAATGCTTCCAAAGCCGCGGAAATTTCCGCCTGAATCCGCGCGTCTCCGCCGCCCTGAGCGCTGACCACCACTCCCTCGATCTCCGGCATCAGCTCTTTTTCCACAATGGGTGACTCCCCGCCGCCGCTTCCCGTGAGCACCGTATCTTCCTCCCTGCTGCCGGAGCTTATCCGGCGGGTTCCCCCGGCGGAATCTGTCTCCTCTGTGGAAGAATCCGACGCGCTGCGGTCCACCCGAAATACTTTCTCCTCTGAGGACTTCAGCGTGATCATCACATCCGCCTTTCCCACGCCGTCTACCGTCTCCAGCAGCTCCTCCACCCGCCTTTCCAGCTCCCTCTCATAGCTTTTTCCGCTTGAGACTGCCCCGCTCTCTGCCGCTGGCCTTTCCGGCTCCTCCTTCTGCGTCCGCCCGGCCGGGAGAGTGAGAAGCATCAGACAGGCTCCGGCTGCCAGGATCAGGAGCCATTTCTCCTTAGTCATGTTCCAGTTGAATTTCCACATGGCTCTCCTCCAAATCATAATACTCTGCAAGGCGGCTGCGCAGACGGGCGCCGGCCGGGTCTTCGTCCGAGACCGACACCTTATCTCCGGAAACAGCCGCGTCCTGAGCCGGCGGCTCTTCCACCTCCCGCCTGCCTTCTGCCTGCCCGATCTCAACCGGTTCCACTGGCTCTACCGGCTCCACGCTGAAACTTCCGCCCCAGCCGGATTTTCCGGGCCGGGCACCGTTTTCCTGCGCCGGCAATCCCCCGCTCTTCGACTGAACTCTATCTTCCTGGACCGGCGGCTGCCCGCCCCCACCGATCTGTGCGCCATCTCCCTCCGCCCCATTCTCCTGCTTCAAATTTTCTCCCACCTTCAGTTCATTTTTCCCTTCTGTAACCCGTATCTTCACCACTCTCCCAAAAGTTTCGCTTGCCGAATCGCTGTCAATCTCCACCTCCACATCAGGCTCCTCCACGCCTTCTTCCCCCGCAATCTCCTTCACCCGGCCGGCCACTTTCTGCTCATATTCCCCGGTGAGCTCCCCCAGCCGCCGCTTTTCCATCTCATTTAATTCTCCCCGAAAATCCGCCGCCTCATCCTGAAAGGAAAACTGTTCAAAATAAGCGGCCGTCTTCTCCTCCAGTCTCAGACTGGACGTAAAAGGCTGCACCGCCACCAGGATAAACACCATCCCCGCAAACAGCCGCACGTATTTTTCATACCTGCCCGAGGGGAGCAGATGAAAAATCAGAGTGAGGAAGACGATGTAAAAAACCATGTTCTTCACCCACAGCGTCAGTGTTTCCATTCGTCACCCCCAACTCTTTCCGCCTGCGCCTTTCAGCCGGCATAATAGGACACATTAGTCGCAGCGCAGACCACAGCCACCGCCACTGCAAAAAGCGTCAGGGCCGAGGCCGTCAGCTTTAACAGCATCCGATACCCCTCAGCCGCCTCGCTGACACAGGAGGTGATCCGCTTATCGCAGACCGGTTCCAGCACGGCGGCGGCAAGCTGATAGAGAACCGTCAAAAGTCCCAGCTTTACGAGGGGCGCCAGGGAGAGCAGAGCCAGGATAAATACAGCCCCCGCTCCCATGGTATTTTTAATCAGCACGCCGGATCCCATCACCATTTTCGCCGCCGCTCCGATCCCTCCTCCGATCCCCGGAATCGCCTCCACCGCCTTTGTCAGGCTGCTGTTCTTCACTGCGTCCGCATAGGGAAGAACCATCCCCTGCAGAAGGTTCATCCCCAGCACCAGCCCCGCCATGGTGCGGATTCCCCAGCTGATCCCTGTCTTTACCAGCTCCCTCAGACGGGAGAGCATGTCTTCCTCCGCCATGTGCCCTGCCAGCATCAGGAGAAAGTAGATCTGAATGCCGGGAAGGAGCACGGTTAAAAACAGCCACTGGACTCCCGATATCAGAAGCAGCATTCCCTCGTACAGTCCCGCGGCCGTCACCGCTCCGCCGGAAAAGGCTGCCGCCAGAAAATAGGCCGGCATCAGGGCCCGCATAAATTCCAGAATATCTCTCAGCGCCTCCGCCGCCAGCTTAGCCCCCTGGGAAAAGCCGGCCGCCAGAAATGTAAATATCAGAAGATAAGTGACAAAAAATCCCGTTTCCGAGATCTGTCCTGTCTGAAAGATACCGGAAACTCCCGCAAAAACGGCTCCTGCAATCCCCAACACAGCCACCTGCCCCAGAAGCCCGGCGCTCTCCTCAAGCCCGGCCGTCAGACTCCTCCCCGCCGCGCGCACAAGCATCTGCACCGCCTCGGTCATCCTCCCGCCAGCCAGCATTTTCAACAGGGAAGAAAAGGAAAAATCCGCCTCCTCCCCGGACAGTTTTTCCCTCAGGAATTCCTCCACACCGGCAAGATCGTACTCCTCCAGCCCGTCCTCCAGACTGCCGGCCCCATTTTCTGCCTCCTCGTCCATCGCCGCCGTCCCAGGCAGCTCCTGCCAATTTTCCTCTGCTGCCCCAGACTCCTCCCGCCAGTTCTCTTTCGCTGCCCCAGACTCTTCCTGCCAGCTCTCCTCCGCCGTCCCAGCTCCCTCCTGCCCGGCCTGCGCCGCGGCCGGGCAGGAAAACGCCAGCAGCAGACAGCAGGCCGCGCCCGCCGCATATCTCCCCACTGTTTTCAACTCCCGCCTCCTATCCGAGAAATGTCTGCATCGTCTCGATCAGCGCTCCGAACACCGGCATGCTCACCGCCAGAATGGACAGTTTTCCAAACATTTCAATCTGCGTGCCCACCGAGCCGTACCCCGCATCCCTGCAGATTCCGGAGGCAAACTCCGCCACATAGGCGATCCCGATCATTTTCAGCAGGGTGTCCAGATATACCCGGCTGACCTGAATGCTGTCCCGTATCAGAGCCATCGTATCCAGAATGACCTGCATTTTCCCCAGGCCGTAGAGAAATATAAAAATACCGGCGGCCATCACCAGATAGACGCCGTACTCACTTTTCACACTTTTTAGCTGCACCGCCAGCAGGACTGCCGTCAGCCCCGCCGCCGCTATTGTCACAACCGTCATAGTCCTCCTCCGCCTCCGCCGCAGAACTTCAGCTTCTGCCGCCGGGCTCATCCCCCGGCCGGCACACCTTTCTCACAGTTCAAACAGCTCCTTTATCGTCTTAAACAGCTGATAAATATAGGGCACCATCCAGAACAGCACCACCAAAAGCCCGGCAAGGCTGGTGAGAAATGCCTGCTCCTCCCGCCCGCTGTGCTTTAACACCTGGCAGACCACGGAAACCAGGATTCCCACCGCCGCGATCCGAAAGATCAAATTGACATCCATCTTCTCCTCCTTCAACACATGAGGATCACAAAAAAAAGTCCGCCGGCCAGAGACAGCCCTGTATAAAGCCGGCACGTCTCCTTCCTCTTCTCCCTGAGGGCTCCTATGGACAGCTCCAGCTGTTCCAGGTAAAGCAGCATGATTCTCTCCTGCATCTGTCTGTCCAGATATCCCAGCTGGCTCCCGAAATCTCTAAGCTGCCTCAGATCCTCAGCCGAAAACGGCAGGCCGGAAAGCTCCTCCATCTTCTCCTCCCAGATCCGGCAGAATTCCTTTCCCTGTCCCAGTCCCATCTCCTGCGCCACCTGGCCGGCAAAACGTCCGGCCGGTCCTCCTAACCTCTCCCCAGCCCTTGAAAATGCCTCCTCCAGGGAAGAATTCGCGTAGAGGATCTCGCCTTTCAGCAGAAATACCAGCCTTCTGAATTCCTCCAGAAGCCGCAGGCGCAGAAGAAAACGGGAAGAAAAAAACAGTCCCAGCCCGGCGGCTCCTGCCACCACCAGGACTGCTCCCGCCGCCCGGATCAGAAGCCGGATCATATGGCAACCTCATTTCCCTCTTCATCCAGCACCGCCTTCACCGTGCCGGCCTTCTCTATGGTTCCCAGTACCACAAAGCGCTCAAAAATCCCTTCATCCAGCAGTTCCCGGAATGCCGGCTTGCGGCGCACATCTTCCAGACTGCTCCCGTGAACTGTGGCCAGCACGCTGCAGCCGCAGCCGGCCGCGTACTCCACTGCCTGCAGGTCCTCCCGCCCGCCGATCTCATCCACCGCTGCCACTGCCGGCGTCATGGTGCGGATGACCATCATCAGCCCCAGAGCTTTCGGACATCCGTCCAGCACATCCGTTCTGGACCCAAGGTCATTCTGGGGCACGCCCTGATAGCAGGCAGCGATCTCAGACCGCTCGTCCACCACCGCCGTGCTGGCACCGGGACGGCCGCCGTATCCGTCCGAGAGAAGGCGGACCAGATCCCGCAGCAGCGTGGTCTTTCCCCCTCCCGGCGGGGAGATCAGCAGCGTATGGCAGAGTTTTCCCTCTTTTATGAGGCGCGGCAGCACCGGCTCCCCGCAGCCTCTGACCTGATGGGCGAAGCGCACATTGAGCGCTGAAATATTCCGTATGGTCTTAATCGACTGTCCCTCTGTCACCGCCTTCCCCGCCAGTCCGATGCGGTGTCCGCCCCGGACGGTCAAAAAGCCCTGGCGGATCTCATCCTCAAACGCGTACAGAGAATAATTCCCCATACACTCCACCGTCTCCATCAGCTCCTGCTCCGTCACGATTCTCCGGGAAAATTCTCTTCGTTCCCGCTCCCTGCCCGGTCCCTTTTCTCTTTCCGCCGGGAAAGCCTGTCCCGGAAACCGCGACGGCTCCATCCGTCCGTCTTCTCCCACGGTATACTCCCGGTTCTGATACCAGAGATAGAGCGGCTGCCCGCTCCTGACGCGGATCTCTTTCAAATCCCGAAAATCCAAAGGCAGCTTTTCAAGCGTCTCCCGAAGTCCTCTTCCAAATATCCTGGTCCACGTTTCCTGTGACTTCATGTCCTCACCTCTTTACCTCAATATATGAGGAGAAAAACGGATTATGACAGTCCGTCCAGGCCTATCTTTTTTTAAAGTATTCTCAAAATTGCGCTCACCGCGCAAAAACGCCGGGGGCAGACTCTTTTTTAAGAATCTGCCCCCGGCGTACACTCAAGCCAGGTCCGTCTCTCCTGCCGCCGGTTCCCCGGCTGCCTGATTTTATTTTATTTAACGGGAAACTGCGGCGGAAAGGAAAATGTCGCTTTCGCAGCCCGCCGCAGGCGGAACCTCCTGCAAAGCGGGATTATTTTTTATTCCAGATACATGTGCATCGGCCAGGTCAGATATTCCACATCCTCCAGCTTCTCCGCCGTAATATAGCCAGCGGGAGCATTTAAGATGGTGGGGATCCTGTTTACCAGCGTCGCACAGGTGTGCTCCGGAGTGGCCGGCTTCACCACATGGAATTCCGTATCCGGCTCGCCGATGATCTTCCAGTCGCACATATCTCCGTCGTCCGGTCCGTACACCTTTCCAATGCACTGTGTCTCCAGCGTAATTCCCTGGAACGTCTCCGTCGTCACCACAGCGCTCATGCCGATGCAGTTGCCTTTCTTGATCGTCTCGCCGGTGGTTCCGCACCACAGATCAGTGTCATAGAAATAAGGCACGCACTTCTGGCTGATGGACTTAATGGTCAGGCCCAGCTTGTTGGCCAGAGCTTCATTGGAATTCCACACGTAGGACGGCTCCACCGTCTCCGGATGAGCGATCTGCGCCTCAAACTCCTCCGGCGTCAGTCCCACGCCGTGAGCCTTCGCCAGCGCCAGTCCGTAATCCTCCACGTTGTAGCTGACAGCGCCCTCGATCTTCTTGATGCTGTGCACGCCGCCGGCCACTGCCGCCACCATGTTCACCCAGAAAATATCCTGCATTCCCGTTCCCGTGATGGTGCAGCCATTTTCTTTTGCCAGCTTGTCCAGGCGGTTGGTCACTGCCGCTGACGTCGTCCAGGGATAGATTGCCTCCTCGCAGGTGGTGACAACGTTGATTCCGCGGGACAGGCAGCGCTCAAAATGAGGCATAACGTCGTTCATAAAGCTGAACAGCGTCACCACGGCAATGTCCGCGTCGCACTCATCCAGCACCGCGTCTGCGTCTGAACGGATGGGAACATTTAACGTTCTTCCCAGTCCGGCAAATTCTCCCACGTCCATTCCAACGATCTCAGGGTTGGTGTCGATAGCTCCAACGATCTCAGCGCCCTTCTCATACAGATAGCGGAGAATATATTTGCTCATTTTTCCGCAGCCATACTGCACAACGCGAATTTTTTCAAGATTGACCATAAAACTACCTTCCTTTCCTTAAAATATGGATATCGTCTTTCTGTACCCTTATCATAAAGCCTGTTTCAGGTATAAGGTCAAGCTGTTTCTGATATTTTTTTAACAAAACAATTCAATCCCCAGTCTGCCGGCAGAACTCTCTTTTTCTGCCGTCTGACCAGGCCCGCCGCTCCGGCCAGGCGGCAGAATCAGCGGAAGCGCACCGGCACCTGGAGCCTGAGATACAGCCCTCTGGCATCCAGTCTTGTCACCGGAATATCCGAGATGGACTCGCACAGATAATCTCCGCACACCTCACACCCGCTCTCCTTAATATAATTCAGCAGCCGGGAAATATACTCTTTTTCCTTGTAAAAATCATCGCAGTATATGCAGGCGTAATTGCCCGCCGGGATCGTCGTGATCAATTCCTCCGGCACAAACTCCCGGTCCACGAAAACGAACACCTCCGTGGAGTAAAATCGAGTCGCCAGAAAATTTTCCCGGCTCAGGATCGTCCCGGCATTGCAGAAATAGATCTGGGGCAGCTTGTCTTTTACCAGCTTGTCCTGCAGATCCCGCAGGGAATTTTCATAGTGTTCCGCGTCATAATCATAGAAATTTACGCCGGTGTCCACCACGTACATCTGCCTCTGGCCGATGTATTCCATCTGCAGCGTCCCGTCCGGAGGCGCCGAGCGGTACCTGGAAAAGCTCTCGATCGTCCGCTCCAGCGCCCGGCGCTGACACTTCAGCTGGCGGATCTCCTCCTCCGTCTGCCTCTGCTTTTCCCTCAGCGCCGACTCAATCTGGGACAAATCCCTCTTCTCCAGCTGTCTTTTGATCTCCTTCAGGGAGATTCCCAAACTCTTCATGTACTGGATAATGTCCAACAGCGCGCTCTGCTTAATGTCATAATACCGGTAGCCGTTTTCTCCCCGGAAATTCGGCGAAAACAGGCCGATCCTGTCATACAGCCGCAGTGTCTGTTCGGAAACGTGGTTTAATTTTGCCATCTGGCCGATCGTCAGTCTCTGCATCCTTTTTCCCTCCCGGAACCATTATACCATGGCCGCTAAGCTCGTGAAATACCTCGCTAAGCGCCCAGGCATATATTCGCACTAGACTCGTGAAATACCTCGTCAAGTGCTCATATTATACCACCTTCGGCCGGTCCACGGAAGGTTTGGCTGGAAAAACCTTGCAGCGATATCAAGGTTTGGACAGCGCGTAAAAGAATCCTGCAAAGCAGGACTCTCCGCCTGCGGCGGGCCGCGAAAGCGGCAGTTTCCTTTCCGCCGCAGTGCGATCCCCGCGGAGCATTTTTATATAGCAGGAAACAATGTTTCCTGCTATATAAAAAGCCGCCTCCCCATCCCCATCCCGGGAACAGGAAGGCGGCCGCGCTGCTTACCAGTTTGCGCAGACTCCATTTTCATCTACATAATATCCGTCCGGCGTCGTGGTACTCGTGAGCATGGCTCCGCTGCTGTCACAGTAGTACCAGGAGCCGTTCCAGGAGATCCACCCGGTCCTCATATAGCCGGCTTCATTAAAGAAATACCACCGATCGCCGATATAGCGCCACTGGCTGACGGGATAGGTGCCGTCTTCATCCACCCACCACCAGCCCAGGCTGTTCTGATTCCAGCCGGTCTTTATCGCCGTTCCTGTTTCCGCCGGCCGCTCTGCCCCTACCGCGTCTCCAGGGCCTGTGGCTCCGTCCGGAATATAAACTTCCGTCTCCTGGCGAAGTTCCTTGTTCTTTTCTGCCTGCGCTTCATCTACCACGTAGCTTTCCGATTCCTCTGACCAGTCGCTGTGGATAAAACGGCTGCTGCCGCTCTTGGCACGGGCTCTCACCCGGAACGTGTACTCTCCGGCCCGGTCCATTCTGCCCCGGCACTCCAGCTTTGTGCTCTTGGTCTTTACCGTATCCACCCGGTAGCCATCCCGGTAGATCCGGACCTCATACTGATAAGCATCCTCAATCTCGTCCCACTCCGCTTTCGTCTCCTCCCACCACACGCCGGGAGTTTCCAGCTGCCTGGCTGACTCATATTCTTCCTCGTCCCACTCATAAGCGTAAACGCCGGAAACGCTGCCGGCAGACAGGGACACCGCCATGGCAAGCACAGCTGCTGTTCTCATCCATTTCTTCATAATATCTTACCTCCAAAAGCGCTCTTTTCCTTCCTTCGGAACCGGAGCGCCCGATTTTCCGTGATTCACATGCCTATTATACCCCTCAGGCATATCCCGCCGCAAGAGCGGACCGTCTGAATTTCATGAACTTTTCGTGAACGCCGTCAGTCCGCCAAAGTCTCCGCCCGGCCGCAGGCATATCCGGTCGTTTTTTCTATATAACGCCGGATCCCCTCTTCCGGGTAGGACAGAAGCCGCCCGAATTCCGACGCGATCCGATACCGGTTTTCCCCGCGGTAGGTATCCGTCTCCACCATCTGCTCCTTCTCTTTTTTCAGGGAGAGATACCGTTCCAGTGTTTCCTTTTTCCGGAAAAACAGATAGTTGTACTTTCCCCTGTTCAACTCTTCCGGAAACAGGTCCGTCAAAAATGCCTCGTCCTCCGGATAAAACAGAATCTCATATCTGCGGCACAGCTTTTCCACCTCCTGCCGGTAGGAATCTCTCTCCTCCTTCGTATCGCAGGGATGGCTCATGGCCAGAGTCTTCATTCCTGAAGCCACCATCTCACAGAAGCAGTCCATCACCCCCAGTTCATAGGAATAATGGTCGATCTCAGGCTCTTTTTCCTGATCTGCCCGTTCAAATTCATCCTCATCCAGGGAAAGAGGGACCCCGGCCGGGGACGTCACATGGACGCCCCCGTACCAGGTTCCCTCTACGGTAAACTCATCGCCTACCTGGTAATCCTGGGAATACTCATCATTTTTTCTTATTACGCGGATTCTGTCTCCCTTTTCCGCCTTCATCCCTTCTGACCTCCGATTTTTAGTTTACCCGTCTGATGGTGTATCCGCCGTCGTCATTCCGGTCTACATCATACTTGTTGCCGTCCGCGTCCGTGGCCGTTCCGCCGGTCTTGACTTTGCCGGACTCGTTGACCAGATAGTCCTTTCCGTCCACCGTCACCACCTCGTAGCGAAGACCTTCCTCCGCCCGGACCAGAGCTCCGTTGTCATAGAGGTAGCCGTCCTTCTCTCCCGTGTAGCCGGCGCCGATATTTCCCAGAGATCCTGTCTTGTCAAAGAAATACGTCTCGCCGTCGATCTCCACACGGCCGGTCGCCATGGCTCCGCTCTCGTCAAAATAGTAATTTCTGCCGTCAGACAGTTCCAGCTCCCCTGTCACCATCCGTCCTTCATTGGTAAAGCAGTAGATCTTATTGTCAATGCGGGCCACTCCGTAGCGGTCATTCAGCGCCGTCGTCCGGTAAGAAGCGGTGTAGGCACGGCCGTTTCGGAAATAATACCAGTTCTCATCCGACTCATCCGGCGTCAGCAGATATCTCCAGCCACTGGCCGCCGCCCCGTTTGCCTCACAGTACACCAGCCGGTTTACATCGTCCGTCACATTGTCATAATAGGAACTGGTAAATTCATTCGGATCCACCCATCCTGTGAGCATTCTCCCATACTGGTCAAACACGTAGTCCGCTCCGTCAATGGTCTGCTCTCTGGACTTTGACATCCGTCCGGTGCTGCTGAAATAGTACCAGTTCTGATCGCTCCAGTCATCCGCCCGGTCCGAATAAATATACTGCCAGCCTGTCACCATGGCCCCCGACGCATTCAGATAGTAAGTGTTGCCGTCGTCGTCCAGCCATCCCGTATCCATCTGCTTTCCGGAAAAATGATATTTGACGCCGCCGATGGTCTTCCAGCCGTCCTCGTACGCCTGGCCGTTGCTGCCGAAATAATACCAGTGGCTCTCTGCCGTCCAGGGATCGTCCTGGAGAAGCCGCCAGCTGTTGGTGATCATCGCTCCGCTCTCATTGACGTAGTAGGTGTCGTCGATCAACTGATTTACTGCCATGGTTCCGTCGTAATCTATGTAGTAGTAAATGCCGTTGTCCAGCACCCACTGGCCGTAAACCATGGAACCGCTGTCATTGTAATAGTACCACTGGCCGCCGTTCTGGCTCCAGGTACCGCCGTAAGCCACAGCCGCTGATCCTGCGCTCAGCGCAGCCGCACAGGCCAAAACCATGAAAAACTTATGGGTTCTTTTCATATTCCTTCCTCCTTTATCATGAAATTATGCACGGACTCCCGAAATTCTTTTTTGTTTCTTCCAGTATACCATAAATTTCTGAAAATTTCACAACTTTATTCTTACAATTCTGTGATTTTTCTGTTTTATTTCTGCGGACAGCAAGACAAACAGGCATTCCTGCATGTCTATTCGGCCGCTGCCTCAGAAAGCAGTCAGATCAGCCATTGACTGCTTCTTTCTATAATCTTATAATCACAGTAGCAAACATCAGTGAAAGGAGAATATGATCCATGATCAGACAAATTCCCATATCTCAGATTTCCGATTTTCATATAGGGCACGCCCAGGACCTGGAGTGCGCCACCGGCTGCACGGCCATCTTATGTCCGGAAGGGGCATGGGCGGGCGTGGATGTCCGCGGCGGAAGTCCGGCCTCCCGTGAAACAGAGCTCCTGCGGCCGGAAAATACGGTGCAGCAGATCCACTGCGTCATGCTTTCCGGCGGCAGCGCCTACGGGCTGGAGGCAGGCGACGGAGCCATGCAGTTTTTGGAGGAACGGGGGATTGGATTTGATGTGGGGATCGGACGGGTGCCCATTGTCTGCGGTGCCTCTCTTTTTGATCTGGAACTTGTGAGCGCTTCCCGCCGCCCGGATAAGAAGATGGGCTATGAAGCCTGTCAGAATGCCTTCTCCGGCGCAGAACCGGCGGAGGGAAATGTGGGCGCTGGAACCGGCGCCACTGTGGGAAAATTCTACGGCACGGAGCGGATGATGAAATGCGGCATCGGCGTCTGGGCCGGACAGCTGGGAGATGTGCAGGTGGGCGCCGTCGTGGCCGTCAATGCCCTGGGAGACGTGCTGGATTACGAAACAGGCCGGATCTTAGCCGGACTGTTAAGTGAAGACCTCTCCGGATTTGCGGATACCAGACAGTGCATGTACCGGGAACTTCAGAAAAAGCGGGATCTCTGGAGCGGCAATACCACCATCGGCTGCATCATCACCAACGCGAAGCTGGACAAATGTCAGTGCCGGAAAGCGGCCGTCATCGCTCACGACGGCTATGCGCAGACCATCCGTCCCTCTCACTGTACCGTAGACGGAGACACCCTTTTTGTCATGGCGTCCGGCAAAGTGGAGGCTGCTCCCGACCCATTTTACGCTCTGGCTTCAGAGGCAGTCGCGAGAGCCGTCAGCCGGGCAGCTCTGTGTGCTTCTCCCGCCTACGGGCTGAAAGGGGCAGCGGATTTTTTATGATCCGCTGCCCCTCTTTCCTGTTTCTCCCAGCTCCTCCTGTACATACCGGATAAACTGTTCCAGTGCCGGCGGCCGTCTCTTGTTCTTTGAGTAGACAAACCATGTGCTGCGCACCACAGGAGTTCCGTCCCGCCTGACCAAAGGCGTAAGAAAAAGACTTTCCCTGTTCTTAGCTGATTCCGGAAGAAAACAGCAGGTATATCCCAGCCCTTTTTCCACCAGCTGAAGCGCCACGTCCACATAGCCGACCACCATTCCGGACGGCTCCTCTGTACCGTAGTAATTTTCCCACCAGCCGGATAACAGCTCTTTTGTGCGGTCATTGGTCTTATAGTTCAGCCGCGGCATGGAAGGAAGATCATCCAGGCAGACCGGATCTTTTGTGACTGCATATCCCTGGTTTTTCCCCACACAAAGCTGCCACACCGGGCCCTCATAATCTCCCTGAACAAATCCCACATCCACGCTCCCGTCCAGCACCTTGCGAAACAGAATATTGCTCTGGTCATTGACCACCTCAAATTCCATTCTCGGGTTCTTTTCCTTATACTTCAGCATCAGATCTGTCAAAGCATATTTGCTGTAGGTATAAGACGAACCGATTATGATCGGCCTCTTTTCTCCCTCCTTAAACAGACGCAGTCCTGATTTTGTCTCCTGAAGAAACTTCATATACTTTTCCGCCTGCTCTGCAAGGTAGGTCCCTTCCTCTGTAAATTCCAGCCCCTTAGGCGTCCGGTTGACGATCCTTACATTAAATTCATTTTCCATAACGTGAAGCCGTTTAGTCAAAGACGGCTGGGTGAGATACAGAAGATTCGCCACCTTTGTCAGGTTTGGATTCCTGTGCAGTTCATAAAGGATCTCCCAATCCGTATCTTTCATTTCTTCATCCCCTTGTCTGAATCGGTAGTCTCTTTATCTATTATATAATATCCATTTTTTCTGTTCAACGAAAAAAGTATGCCGCCCCCTGTTAAATGAAAACAGCCCGCAGATATCCCTGCGGACTATTTCCTTGTGTATGTGTTTTTGACCTGTTTATTTTCTCTGTCACAGAAGCCAGCCAAATACTCCCACGGCAGCCAGCACAGCCAGCACAAAAAGGGCCAGGAAAGACACGGCAAACAGCTCCACAAACAGTCTGTTCTGCGGAAATTTTTCTTCAGCATTCTCCTGCTGAGCCACTCCGGCCATAATCAGAGCTCCCGTAGTCGAAATCGGGGTGAATCCCGCCACAGTTCCTCCTATGACGATCACGGACACCAGCTCCATAGCGCTTACTCCCACTCCCGCGGCCAGACCGCTGGCTGTTGGGATCAGCGTGGGAAACACCACTCCCAGCCCGGAACTGAAGAAAGACATAACTCCTGCAGCCACCGCCATGATCATAGAAGCGGTTTTCGGGCCCATGACCGTCTCCAGGCCAGCCACCATAATATCAATGCCGCCGGAAAGAGAGATCACGTTCATCAGGATCCCAACGCCCATTACCATGAGGATCACGCCCCAGGGAATCCCCTTGATCGCCTGTCCCTCTTTTCCGCATCCGGCCACGATGAGAACAGAACCGACAAGAAATCCTGTCAATCCTACATTCCAGGAGAAAAACAGCACTCCCACAGCCATAACCGCCAGCCATAAAAGAGACAGCAGCTGATCAGGGCGAAATCCCGGCAGAGCTTCATTTTCTTCTTCGGAATGTTTTTCCACCTTCCATCCTTTGTAATAAACATATACGATCCCCATTACGATCAGAGCTGTAATTGTCAGGCAGAGCATGATCGGTACCGTATTTGCTTCCATCCCCTGAGCCTCCATCAGTTCCCGTACCACAGCGGCCTCCGGAGTCAGCGGGCTCATTCTGCCGGACATCACTCCCAGATCTCCGATGATTGCTGTCATAATGGGATTGATTCCAGCGGACACAGCCACCGGAATGGCGATGACCGGGATGATTGCCAGTGACGGGATTGCTCCCGGCCCGACGGCGCAGATGGCAAATCCCAGAATATACATGACAAACGGGATCAGCGCCTTCCGTTTTCCGACAAGAGCAACCATCTTCCTGGCTAAAAGCTCCAGCGTTCCGTTTCCGCTGATAATGGCAAACAGATAGGTGATGCCCACCATCTGCATGAAGAGAGAAGAGCTGAAGCCACTGATCAGCTCTGAGGCGCTGATATCAAAGATCACGCCCAAAACCATAGCCAGGCCCATACATAAAATTCCCACATTGGCGTTTCTGACAAATCCGATGACAATAGCCGCCAAAAGAGCCAGAAGAGAGATCATACCCAGATTCATGCTTTCACCTCCCGGCTGAATGTAATACACACCGGACTCTCTGTGGGAATGATCCTTCCCGTATATTCCATCAGCCCGCGGTCACTGTCCAGCTTCATTTCCACAATCGTGTCGCTGTCCTCATTTGCCACGTAAAATCTGCTGTAATCCGGACTGAATGTGACAAACCTGGGAGTGAGACCCAGACAGGGATAATATCCCAGTTCCTTCATGTATCCCGTTTTCTGATCAATGCGGTAAAGCACAAGGGACTCATGGATCCGGTTGGAGCCAATGAGAATGTCTCCCTTTTCATTTAAGACAGCGGCGCTGGCCTGTCCTTCTCCCGTATAGGTGGCGGGAAGCGTCGGCAGGTTCTGTCTCGCTGTCAGTGTTCCCTTTTCCCAGTCAAATTCAAAGAACGTCATCTTATTGCCCTTCTCATTGATGAGATAGAGCCAGCGGTTATTGGGATGGACAGCCAGATGACGCGGTTCATCGTACACATTGGGAGAAAGGTACTGATCGGTCCGGGTAAAGCTGCCGTTCTCCGGATGGAACCGGAGCACCTGAACCTGTCCGTATCCCTGTATTCTGCCCTGCATAACCACAAACAGATATTCCTGTGTCTGATCCCAGATGCACTGGTGGGCAAAAGAAACGTCTCCCTCCTTCTTTCCTTCAAAATGGAGTTCATTTACGATTTCGCCCAGACTTCCATCCTCCATCCGCCGGATCACATAGACTGCTCCTCCCTGAAGCGCGGCTACCACCAGATACTGATTCGTACGGTCCGGGACAATGAACACCGGATTTTTCCCGCCGATATCCACCGTATTCAAAGGCTCCAGCGTGTGATCCTCCAATATCCGGTAACTGCTCACCACAGTAAAATCTCCGTGAACGGAGTACAGGTACTTTTCCTCTCTGTCCAGCGTCTGATACGACGGATTTTCCTCTGTCTTCAGACACTGGATTTCCTTCCAGTCTCCCGTTTCATTTGAAATCTCAAACACTTTCAGTCCTTTTCCCCTGGCGTTCCTCTCTTTTGTGGAACGGCACCCCACATAAGCATATCTCATAAAACTGCCTCCTCCTTTTAACCCTCTTTTATCTTCCGAATCGTATCCAGCAGATAATCTGTAAACTCCTCCGCGCTGGCATCCTCAGGAAATGTAGTTACTCTTACTTTTCTCTCTGTCACTGTACAGATGTCCAGCGCCTGATCCAGAATTTCATTCCGGTCTCCATATCCAATATGGCAGAGCATCTGCCCCACAGCCCGGATCAGGCTGCAGGGATCTGCGTACTCTCCTCTTCCATGGCTCATCAGATAAGGAGCCGTACCGTGAATCGCCTCAAACAGAGCATAGCGGTTTCCGATATTGGAAGAGCAGGCTGTTCCCAGACCTCCCTGGTGTTCTGCCGCCACATCTGTCACAATATCTCCGTAAAGATTCGGCAGAACTACCACCTCAATCCCCTTATTAAACTCAGGATCCATCATTTTAGCACACATGGCATCCACCAGCCGCTCCTGAATCTCAATTTCCGGATACTCTTCTCCCACTTTTCTCACAGCCTTGATAAAGTTTCCGTCCGCCAGCTTCACTATATTGGCCTTCGTGACCACCGTCACATTCTTCTTTCCGTTTTTCCTGGCAAATTCAAACGCAGCTCTGGCGATTCTCTCACTTCCCTGTCTGGTCTGCACCTTAAAATCTACTGCCAGATCTTCATTGACCTGGATCCCCTTATTTCCCCAGATGTACTCTCCCTCAATGTTTTCCCGGAAAAAAGTCCAGTCGATCCCTTTGTCCGGAATCCTAATCGGACGGACAGCTGCAAAAAGGTCCAGTCCCCGGCGCAGCAGGCTGTTGGCGCTGACCAGATTGGGCAGACCGTCTCCCGCTCTCGGTGTGACCATCGGGCCCTTTACCAGCACATGACATTTTTTTATCTCCTCAAACACATCCTGAGGCAGGCTTTCCATTTTTTCCACCCGGTTTTCAATGGTCATTCCTTCAATCCGGCGAAGCTCTGCCTTTCCGGAGGCAATTTCCTCCTTCAGCAGTTCCTCTGCCACCCGTACAGCCTGCTTCATAATAATAGGGCCGATTCCATCCCCCGGAAGGATGCCGATGATGATCTTATCCAATTTGGAAAAATCTGTAATTTCTTCTTCGGCTTTCATACGCTCGATCCGATCATATTCTCCCCGGATCAGTTCCCCGAATTTTTCCTGCGCAGCTCTGATTTCCTCTTCCATGGATTATTCCTCCTGTCCGTACAGCTGTTTTTTCAGATAGGCCAGCTGACCGCCGTCAAGTACCACTTCCAGTTCACTGTCACTCAATTCCAGTTTTGTCCGGAAAGAAAAGCCTTTCGTCCGGTTCTTCACTGTGACCGTCTTCGTCCGGATCTGATCCGGGAGATTCTCAATCTCCAGTTCGTCAAGCAGATCAATCCGGTCATAGTCCTTCCCATCCTCGAAAATCATCGGAATGATCCCATGGTTGATCAGATTCCCCTTGTGGATTCTGGCTATGCTTTTGGCGATCACTGCCTTCACGCCCAGGTACATGGGATTGATGGCCGCGTGTTCTCTGGAAGATCCCTGGCCGTAATTTTCGCCGGCCACAATAATGCTGCTGCCCATCTCCTTCGCTCTGGCGGCAAAATCCGGGGCATAACGGTGGTAGCAGTACTGAGACATGAGAGGAATATTGGATCTCATGCTGGAAAATTCTGCGCTGGCCGGAGTAATATCGTCCGTGGAAATATTGTCTCCACCTTTTAAGCTCACCGGCACCTGAAGATTCTGTCTGGGCGGCTCCGGAATCGGAAGAAATTTGATATTGGGACCGCGGACGATTTCCACCTGCTTTGCCTCTTCCTCCGGCAGCGGTTCGATGATCATGGAATCATCTACCAGATACTCTTCCGGTTCTTTGATCTTTGCCAGCTTTGCCACATCTTCTCCCATCACGTCCTCCGCGGTGGCAAACGTTCCCACAATAGCCGTGGCTGCCGCGCTCTCCGGACTCACCAGATAGATTTTTGCCGTGGGGTTTCCAGCGCGCCCTTTAAAATTCCGGTTGGAGGTGCGCACCGCCACTCCGTCTGTCGCAGGTGTCTGGCCTATGGCGCAGCAGGGGCCGCAGGCAATCTCCAGCATTCTGACCCCTGCCTCCAGAAGCATATCAATATAACCGTCTCTCATCAGTTCCCGATATGTCTGTTTGGAAGCTACCGCGCAGGTGCAGCTCACATCTTCATTTACATGATGTCCCTGAAATACCAGGGCCGCCTTTGCAATGTCTGAATAGCTGGCGTTGGTACAGCTCCCGATAAAGACCTGCT
>DWWL01000048.1 GCA_019119775.1 Candidatus Lachnoclostridium pullistercoris
GAAGCTTGCAGCGGAAGGAAATGTCATCACCTTTATCTATACGCCGAATACCGATATCAGCTATACCGTAGAGTATGAGACGGCAGAAGGCGAGAAGCTGCTTCCTGACAAAGAGGTTGGAAACCAGACGATGGCAACGACCGTAACGGAGCAGGCAGCTGTGATCGCAGGCTACACGGTGGATGAGGAGACGAAGAGCCTGAAGCTTGCAGCGGAAGGAAACGTCATCACCTTTATTTACACGCCGAACACTGATATCAGCTATACCGTAGAGTATGAGACTGTAGATGGCGAGAAGCTGTTAGACGATTTGGTAGTAACCGGTCAGACGATGGCAACGACCGTAACGGAGTATGCCCCGGAGATCGCGGGTTACACCGTAGACGAAGGAACGAAGAGCCTGAAGCTTGCAGCGGAAGGAAATGTAATCACCTTTATTTACACGCCGAACACTGACATCAGCTATACCGTAGAGTATGAGACGGCAGAAGGCGAGAAGCTGCTTCCTGACAAAGAGGTTGGAAACCAGACAATGGCAACAACCGTAACAGAGCAGGCACCGGAGATTGCAGGTTACACTGTAGACGAAGGAACGAAGAGCCTGAAGCTTGCAGCGGAAGGAAACGTCATCACCTTTATCTATACGCCGAACACCGATACGAAGTACACAGTAGAGTGGTACTATCAGCAGTACGACGGAACTTACTCTAAGGCACCTACATATACCGATGAGAGAGAAGGAACCACAGATACGGAAGTAACTGTAACTGATGCTGACAAAAATCCGAATGCAGGTTTTGCTTACGATGAAAGTGCAGATAATGTAGAAAAAGGAATTATTGCTGGAGATGGAACCCTGGTATTGAAACTTTATTTCTACAGAGCTACTTATAATTTTGAAGTAGTAGAGCATTATATCGATGCGGATAATAACGAAATTGATCAGCATGTAACTCCAGGAACAGCCAAGTTTGAGGAAGCAATCCTTGAACTTTCCGGCGTAACCGTGACCCAGAATAAGGAATACGAAGGAAACAACTACTATTTAACCGGAGTAGACGGATATGACAAACTGGTAAGCGCCGATGAGACGCAGAACGAGGTTCATATCTACTACGCTCTGGATAACGTAGGAGGAAAAGATCCCGAGAATCCTGAGAACCCCGACATTCCGGATGGAGTGCCGGATATGTACCAGGTAGAGGTAACATACGAGGCTGTCAACGGAACGGTAGACGTAACGGATACCCAGTATGTAACGATCTATAAAAACGGTGATGCTACAGGAAACTGGGCAACACCCAGTGAGATGGCATGGGGATATCTGAGTGACGAGCAGATCGCAGATGCAACAGCCAACACTGGCTATGACCAGACGACCGAGTTGTGGACGCTGGATGGAAAGGCGACTGTGAAGCCGGATACAGAGAGCCAGATCAGAGAGGATCGTCACTATGTGATTACCTTTGAAAAGGGAATGTATAACTATCTGGTAGTGGAGCACTACGAGAACGCAGACGGAGAGGAAGTCGGAAAGGTGGAGACACCTGGAACGGCAGCCTTCGAGGAAGCGATTCTTGAACTTTCCGGCGTAATCGTAACCCAGAATAAGGAATACAAAGGAGACAATTATACACTGATCAGGGTAGATGGATATGATAAACTGGTAAGCGTTGACGAGACGCAGAACGAAGTACATATTTATTATACCCTTGATAATATTGGCGGTGGTGAGGATCCTGAGAATCCCGACGACATCCCCGACAAATACCAGCTGAAATTCACTTACACCAGTGAAGATCCTGAGAAGGGTACCGTAACCGGCAAGACCACAGAGGTCAAGACCTTCGTGGATGAGGCAGGCAACTACACGGAAGTGCAGCCCACCAGCCCCAACACCATGGATGGTCACAATCCGGTTCCGGAGGCTAAGGACGGATACGCATTCGCGTACTGGACGGAAGCCGGCCAGGATGAGAGAGACTATTCTCTCAATATGACCTACACTCTGGGACAGAAGGAATATACTGAGGATACCACCTTTGTGGCTCACTTCCTGAAGGATGAGGGCGGCAAGGAAGATCCGAATCAGCCGGATGGAACTCCTGATGAATATCAGATTAAGTTTACCTACGTAACAGAGGATCCTGCTCATGGAACATTTGGAGGCGTAAATGAAGTTTCCGAGGTTCTTGACAGACCGACCAACGAAGATGGCAGCACGAATATGGAGAAAGGCGTGAGCCCGACCGTAAACGTGACTATCACCGAAAACGGCAGATACCGTTTTGACCACTGGACAGACGCCGCGGGTACGGAGTACACCACGGAAGAACTCCAGAAAGCAACATTTACAGCAGACGCCACTTTCACCGCGCACTTCCGCTATATCAGCAGTAGCGGCGGAAACGGTGGAAGTTCCGGAAGCGGCGGTGGGACGGGTCCATACACCCCGAGCACAGGCGGCCCCGGTGCGGCGATAATCGATGATGACAATGTGCCGTTAGCTCCTCTTCCGACGGAGAACAACGGCGGAAACGTTGTGATCTTTGACGACAGCGTGCCTTTGGCACCGCTGCCGAAGACCGGACAGCAGTCTTCCAAGACTCCGGTAACCATGCTCCTGACCGGTATCTTCTTAATGTTCGCCTCTCTGAGGAGACGTAAGGAAGAGAAACAGTAATCCTGTTTCAGGTCAGTGAAGCGCAGGCCGTCCCGCCGGCGGGTGATTCATCCGCCGGCGGGGCGGCCTTTTTCAAATTCAAGTTGTAAAATCCATGTTGATTTCTCCCATATTCTTTAGTATAGTATGTATAGATTATCGTGAGGCCAGAAGGCAGAAGGAGTATCAGAGCATGATAAAGATAGCAGTTGACGCCATGGGAGGAGATTACGCGCCGGGAGAGATCATAAAGGGCGCTGTCCAGGCGGCGGGCATGAGAGACGATATTCAGATCATTCTCATCGGTAAGGAGGACGTGGTCCGGGAAGAGTTAAAAAAGCACACATTCCGGGACGGCCAGATCACGGTGCAGAATGCCTCTGAGGTGATCGCCACGGAGGAGCCTCCGGTAAATGCCATCCGCAAAAAGAAGGATTCTTCCCTGGTGGTGGGAATGAACATGGTAAAGAGAGGAGAAGCGGACGCCATCGTGTCTGCCGGCAGTTCCGGGGCCATCCTGGTGGGCGGTCAGGTGATCGTGGGCAGGATCAAGGGCGTGGAGCGGCCGCCTTTAGCGCCTCTCATTCCCACGGAGAAGGGAGTTTCTCTTCTCATCGACTGCGGAGCCAATGTGGACGCCAGACCGTCCCATCTGGTCCAGTTTGCCAGAATGGGTTCCATCTACATGGAGCATGTGGTGGGGGTGAAAAGTCCCCGTGTGGCCATTGTCAACATCGGAGCGGAGGAGGAAAAGGGCAACGCCCTGGTGAAGGAGACATTTCCTCTGCTGAAAGAATGCCCCGGCATCAATTTCATCGGCAGCATTGAGGCCAGGGAGATTCCTCACGGCGGAGCGGACGTGGTGGTCTGCGAGGCATTTGTGGGGAATGTGATCTTAAAGCTCTATGAGGGAGTGGGCGCCACCCTGCTTTCCAAGGTGAAGGAAGGAATGATGTCCAGTCTGCGCAGCAAGATCGGAGCGCTGCTTGTGAAGCCGGCACTGAAGGAGACGTTAAAGTCCTTTGACGCCAGCAAGTACGGCGGAGCCCCGCTTCTGGGCTTAAACGGGCTTGTGGTCAAGACCCACGGTAATTCCAAGGCGACGGAAGTGTGCAATTCCATCATTCAGTGTGTGACTTTTAAGGAACAGGGCATCAACGAAAAGATCAGAGAGAGCCTTGGCAGAGAAAAAACGGAAGAAGGAAAGGAATGAGGTCATGGAATTTGAGAAATTGCAGTCGATTATTGGAGAGGTGCTGAATATCGAGCCGGAGGAGATCACCCTGGATTCCACGTTTGTGGACGACCTGGGCGCGGACTCCCTGGATCTCTTCCAGATCATCATGGGCATCGAGGAAGAATTTGACATTGAGATCCCAAGCGAGGAAGCGGAAAAGATCGTTTCCGTAGGGGACGCGGTGGAACAGATCAAAAATGCGCTGAATTAGGAGGCGCTTGGAGGAAAGCCCTGGTTTCCGGGGCTTTTTCTGTTTGGGGACATCCGCCGGGCAGACCGGCGGACTGTTTCCTATAAAAAGAGAGGAGCAGTATGAATCGTAAACTGGAAAAACTGGAGCAGGTCATCGGGTATGAATTTCAGGATAAGGGACTTTTGTCCCACGCCATGACCCACAGCTCCTACGCGAATGAAAAACACTGGGAGAAATCCAGAAATAACGAGAGGCTGGAATTTCTGGGGGATGCGGTGCTGGAACTGGTGTCCAGCGATTTCCTTTTTCACAAGAACAGCCATATGCCGGAGGGGGAGATGACCAGGACCAGGGCCAGCATGGTCTGTGAGCAGGCTCTCGCCTACTGTGCCGGAGAGATCCATCTGGGGGATTATCTTCTTCTCGGACGGGGGGAGGAGGCCACCGGCGGCAGGGAGAGAAGTTCTGTGGTGTCCGACGCCATGGAGGCGCTCATCGGTTCTATCTATCTGGACGGTGGTTTTGCTAGTGCAAAAGAGTTCATCCATAAATTTATCCTGAATGATCTGGAGAACAAACAGCTCTTTTATGATAGCAAGACTATTCTGCAGGAAATGGTTCAGGGAATGGGACGGGAAGTCCTGACCTATGAGCTTCTGGGAGAAGAGGGACCGGAGCACAACCGGGTGTATGAGACATGCGCCAAGATCGGCAGCCGGGAGATCGGCCGCGGCCAGGGGCGCTCCAAAAAGGCGGCGGAGCAGATGGCGGCCTACCGGGGCATTCTGAAGCTGAAAGAAGAGGGCCGGAAGGCGCCGGAATCATAGGATAGGGGAACGTATGTATTTAAAAAGTATTGAAATCCATGGCTTTAAATCCTTTGCCAACAAGATCGTATTTCAGTTCCACAACGGCATCACCGCCATCGTGGGGCCAAACGGCAGCGGAAAGAGCAACGTGGCCGACGCTGTCCGCTGGGTTCTGGGCGAGCAGAAGGTGAAGCAGCTGAGAGGCGCCAGCATGCAGGACGTGATCTTTGCGGGCACGGAGTTAAGAAAGCCCCAGGGCTTCGCCTCTGTGGCCATCACCCTGGACAATTCGGACCACAAGCTGCCGGTGGACTACGACGAAGTGACCATCACCAGGCGGATCTACCGCTCCGGGGAGAGCGAATACCGGATGAACGGCAGCGTCTGCCGGCTGAAGGATATTTACGAGCTCTTTTACGATACAGGTATTGGAAAAGAAGGCTATTCCATCATCGGCCAGGGGCAGATCGACAAGATTTTAAGCGGCAAGCCGGAGGAGCGGCGGGAGCTGTTTGACGAGGCCGCCGGCATTGTCAAATTTAAAAGGCGGAAGGCTCTGGCCCAGAAAAAGCTGGAGGATGAGAAGCAGAACCTGGTCCGGGTGACGGACATTCTCACCGAGCTGGAAAAACAGGTGGGACCGCTGGCAAAGCAGTCGGAGACGGCGAAGGAATACCTGCGGCTGAAGGAAGATTTAAAGCGGCGGGATGCCAATGCCTTCCTTTTGGAGACGGCCGGGATCCAGGACCAGTTAAAGGAACTGGACGGGAAAGAAAAGATCGTGGACGACCAGTTAAAAGAAACTCATCAGGCGTCCGACCATCTGAAGGAAGAATATGATCAGCTGACGGAGGCCATCGCCGCCCTGGACGGAGAGCTGGCGAAAAAGCGGGAGGAGTACTCCGGCGCCGGAATGTTAAAGAGCAGCCTGGAAGGCCAGATCGGCGTTCTGAAGGAGCAGATCAACACGGAACGGATGAACGCGGAGCACATCGCGTCCCGCATGGCGGCCATTGACGGGGAGCTGGCGGAAAAGAGCGGCCAGATGTCCGGCTACGAGAAGGAGCGGGATGAGATCGCCGCCCAGGCGGAAACCTGTCTGAAAAAGCAGACGGAGGCGGAGGAGGCCCTGCGCCGGGCGGAAGAGGAGATGATGCTCTTAGACCAGAGGATGGAGGACAAAAAGGCGTCCATCATCTCCAATTTAAATGAGAAGGCATCTCTGGCCGCCAGAAAGCAGCGCTATGCCACCATGCTGGAACAGGCTCAGGTGCGCCGCTCGGAGGTGGCCCAGAGGCTCTTGAAGTTTAAGAGCGACGAGTCCGTACAGGATGAGCAGCTGAAGGTGGAGCAGAAAAAGCTGGACGAGATTGAGGCAGAGATCGAAAAGCTGGATACGGAGCGGACGGAGACGGAGGAGCAGATCCATCAGCTGGAGCAGGAGGTCCGCCGTCTCAATAAAAATCTGAACGATACCCAGCAGCAGTACCACACCAGCCACACCAGGCTGGAGTCCTTGAGAAATTTGGCGGAGCGCTACGAGGGCTACGGCGGCAGCATCCGCCGGGTCATGGAAGTGCGGGACCGGGTGAAAGGCATCCACGGCGTGGTGGCCGACATTATTTCCACGGAAAAGAAATATGAGGTGGCGGTGGAGACAGCCCTCGGCGGCAGCATTCAGAACATTGTCACCGACTCCGAGCAGACGGCCAAGCAGCTGATCGAGTATCTGAAGAAGAATAAATTCGGCCGCGCCACCTTTCTCCCCCTGACCAGCGTGGGGAGAAGGGACAGTTTCAGCCAGGAGGCGGCCTTAAAGGAGCCTGGAATCATCGGCCTGGCAAACCGCCTGGTCCATGTGGATCCCCAGTATGAGGGCCTGGCCAATTATCTTCTGGGCCGGGTGGTGGTGGCGGAGAACATTGATTACGCCATTGCCCTGGCGAGAAAATACCGCTATACCCTGAGAATCGTCACCCTGGACGGAGAGCTTTTAAGCGCCGGCGGTTCCATGACGGGCGGTGCCTTTAAAAATACCAGCAACCTGCTGGGAAGGCGCCGTGAGATCGAGGAGCTGGAGGAAGCCTGCAGAAAGGCTCTGGTTCGGGTAGATGAGATCCAGAAGGATCTGGCGTTAAATGAGGGCCTGCTCTCTGAGGAAAGGGAGAAGTTAGAGAGGCTCCGCTCCGCCGGACAAGACGCCGGACTGCGGCGGAATACGGTGCAGATCGGCATCGCGGGCCTGGAGGAGAAGAAGGCGGAGATCGCCGAGTCCTCCACCGATATGGTAAGGGAAAACCGTGATCTGGAAGAACAGCTGCGGGACATCGGCCGCAGCCAGAGCGAGATCAGTGAGGAAGAGAAGCGGCTGGAAGAGCAGAATGAGCAGGCCAGCCGGGAGATCGAATCCCTCTCCTCCCGCTTAGAGGAGGCAAAGGGAGAGAGCGAGAATTGCCGCCAGGCTCTGTCGGCAGCCCAGATGGAAACGTCCGGCCTGCACCAGAGACACCAGTTTGCCCTGGAAAATATCCGCCGTGTTCGGGAGGAGATGGGCCGGCTGGACGAGGAGAAAAAGACTCTGGGCCAGGGAGCCGGAGGCAGCAGCCAGGCCATTGAGGCCAGGGAGGCGGAGATCGCCCAGCTAAAAGAGCTGATTGAAAATGCGGAGAAAAATACGGCCCGCCTGACGGAGGAAATCGAGGCTGCCGGACGGAAGCGGGAAGAACAGACCGCTAGGCAGGGGAGCTTTTTCGCAAAGCGGGAGGAGATCTCGGAGGAGATCAGCCGTCTGGACAAGGAGGCGTTCCGTCTTCAGAATCAGAAGGAAAAGCTGTCGGAGCGGCTGGAAAGCTACGTTAATTATATGTGGAGCGAGTATGAGCTGACCCATTCCGGGGCGGAGGCTCTGCGGGACGAATCCATGGACAGCCTTCCCGAGCTGAAAAGACAGCTGGAAGAGTTGAAAGCAGCCATCCGCGGCCTGGGAAATGTCAACGTAAATGCCATCGAGGATTACAAGGAGATTTCCGAGCGGTACGAATTCATGAAGACCCAGCATGAGGATCTGGTGAAGGCGGAGGCGGCCCTGTTAAGCATTATTGAAGAGCTGGATACGGGGATGCGCAGGCAGTTTGAGGAGAAATTCAAGGAGATCCAGAAGGAATTTGACAAGGTATTCCGGGAGATGTTCGGCGGCGGAAACGGCCGGCTGGAGCTTCTGGAGGATGAGGACCTTCTGGAGGCCGGCATTCAGATCATCGCCCAGCCCCCGGGCAAGAAGCTGCAGAACATGATGCAGCTGTCCGGCGGGGAGAAGGCCCTCACGGCCATCGCCCTGCTCTTTGCCATCCAGAACTTGAAGCCGTCGCCCTTCTGTCTGCTGGACGAGATCGAGGCGGCTCTGGACGACTCCAACGTGGACCGCTTTGCCGGATATCTCCACAAACTGACCAAACACACCCAGTTCATCGTCATCACCCACCGAAGAGGAACCATGATGGCGGCGGACCGGCTTTACGGAATCACCATGCAGGAGAAAGGCGTTTCCACACTGGTAAGCGTCAGCCTGATCGAGGATGAATTAGATAAATAGGAGGATATTGGGAATGGAAGAGCAGAAGAGAGGTTTTTTCAGCCGCCTGGTGCAGGGGCTGACCAAGACGAGAAACAATATCGTGTCGGGCATCGACTCCATTTTCAGCGGATTTTCCGCCATTGACGACGATTTTTACGAGGAGATCGAGGAGACGCTGATCATGGGCGATTTGGGCATCAAGACCACCACGTCCATCATCGAGAACCTGAAAGCGACGGTGAAGGAGCAGCACATCAAGGAACCGGCTGAGTGCAAGCAGATCCTCATCGACAGCATCAAAAAGCAGATGGATCTGGGGGAAAACGCCTACGAGTTTGAAAACCGGAAATCGGTGGTGCTGGTGATCGGCGTCAACGGAGTGGGCAAGACCACTTCTGTGGGCAAGCTGGCAGGCCAGTTAAAGGACAGCGGCCATAAGGTGATCCTGGGAGCGGCTGATACCTTCCGGGCGGGCGCTATCGAGCAGCTGACTGAGTGGGCCCATCGGGCGGGAGTGGACATTATTGCCCAGCAGGAGGGCTCAGACCCGGCGGCTGTGGTTTACGACGCCGTCTCCGCTGCCAAGTCCAGAAACGCGGACGTGCTCATCTGCGACACTGCCGGACGGCTTCACAATAAGAAGAACCTGATGGAGGAGTTAAAAAAGATCAACCGCATTATCGACCGGGAGTACCCGGAGGCATACCGGGAGAACCTGGTGGTGCTGGACGGAACCACCGGCCAGAATGCCCTGGCCCAGGCCAGACAGTTTATGGAGGTGGCGGATGTCACCGGCATCATTCTCACCAAGCTGGACGGGACGGCAAAGGGCGGAATCGCTGTGGCCATCCAGTCGGAGCTTGGCATTCCGGTGAAGTACATCGGAATCGGGGAGAAGATCGACGATCTGCAGAAATTCAACGCAGACCAGTTTGTGAACGCCCTGTTTGATATCAAGGAAAACTGACAGATCAAGGGAAACTGACGGCTAAGAGAAAACTGACGGCTAAGGGAAATATGACAGCTGGCTGCCGCCGTTTTCCGGACGGCGGATAAAAGCGGGGAGATGAGAGATATGTGGTATCCATTTGACAAGACGACTCCTCTGGGGAGCAATGTCCACTATTTTTTAAAATGGACGTTTATTTCCTGTGTGATCGGGGTGACGGTGGGACTGGTTGGCTCTGTGTTCGGCATTGCGGTGCGGTGGGTCACCGCCTTCTGGGAAGCCCATGCCTGGACGCTTTTTCTGGCTCCGGCGGCGGGCGTACTGATCGTCTGGCTGTATAAGACCTTCCATGAGGAGGGAAACCGGGGGACCAACCTGGTGCTGGAGAGCATTTCTGCCAGCGAGGAGGTTTCCCTGGCCACGGCGCCTCTGATTTTTATCAGCACTCTGCTGACCCATTTTGTGTCCGCATCCGCCGGAAGAGAGGGGGCGGCTCTGCAGCTGGGCGGTTCTCTGGGAAATCAGCTGGGAAAGATGCTGCGGCTGGATGAGAAGGATAAGAAAGTGGCGGTGATGTGCGGGATGAGCGCCTGCTTTGCCGCCCTGTTCGGGACGCCCATGGCGGCTGGAATCTTTTCTCTGGAAGTGGTGAGCATCGGCGTGCTTTACTATGCCGCTCTGGTGCCCTGCGTATTCTCCTCCTTTATCGGGGCGGGGATCTCCGCAGCTTTGGGCAATCCGCCGGAGCGTTTTCTGCTGGAGGCAGTGCCGGAGTTTGGGCTTTCAGAGGCGGTGCTTACCGTAGGGATGGGAGTGCTCTGCGCGCTGCTGAGCATGGCCTTCTGCGTGATGCTGCACCGCTCGGAAAAATGGTACGGCAGCCGGATTCCCAACGGCTATGTGAGAATCGCCCTGGGAGGATGTCTGCTGATCCTCCTGACCCTTCTGTCCGGCAGCCGGGACTACAACGGCAGCGGAATGGAGCTGATCGGAAGGATCATGGAAGGGGAGACGGTTAGTTATCTGGCTTTCTTCTGGAAGATGATATTTACGGCGGCGGTGCTGGGAGCCGGATTTAAGGGCGGAGAGATCGTTCCCACCCTCTGCGTGGGAGCGGCCTTCGGGGCGACGGCGGCCAGGCTCGCCGGCCTGGACCAGGCGCTGTGGGCCGCCTGCGCCATGGCTGCCCTGTTTGCCGGCGTCACCAACTGTCCCATCGCCACGGTAATCCTGGCGTTTGAGATGTTCGGCTACGGAGCCATGCCGTATTTTGCCATTATTGTGGCAGTCAGCTTTACCCTGTCGGGATATTACGGGCTGTACAAGAGCCAGAAATTTGTCTACTCCAAGCTGAAGGCGGAGTACATCAATATCCGGTCGAAGTAAGGCGGGGCGGGAGCCGCCCGGACAGATGGAAATCAGAAGATTCATTGCAGGAGGAGATTATGAAAATCATTATTTCCCCGGCCAAAAACATGCAGGCGGAGACGGACCTTTTTGAGGCAGCCGGGACGCCTGCTTTTTTGGAACGGGCAGAACATATCCGGGATATTTTGAAAGAATATGGCCGGGAGGAGCTGAAGGCTCTCTACCAGGCCAACGACAAGATCACGGAGCTGAACTGGAAGCGGCTCCAGACCATGGATCTGAGAAAGAACCTGACGCCGGCGGTGCTGGCCTACGCGGGGCTGCAGTACCAGTCCATGGCCCCGCGGGTGTTTACGGACAGCCAGTGGGATTATGTGAGAGAGCATCTTTTCATTCTCAGCGGATTTTACGGGATCTTAGGCGCTGGGGACGGGGTGGTCCCCTATCGGCTGGAGATGCAGACAAAGCTCTCCGTGGACGGCAGCAGGGATCTCTATGATTATTGGGGAGATGCCATTTACCAAAAGCTGACGGAGGGAGAGGAGCGTCCTCTGATCATAAATCTGGCCTCAAAGGAGTACAGCAGGGCGGTGGAGCCCTGGCTCAGTTCCCGGGACCGCTTTGTCACCTGCGTGTTCGGGGAGGAGGCGCAGGACAAAAACGGCCGGCCGAAAGTAAAAGTGAAGGCCACCCAGGCCAAGATGGCCAGAGGGAGCATGGTCCGCTATCTGGCGGAGATCCATGGGGAGACGGTGGAGGATGTGAAAGGCTTCCGGGAAGAGGGGTACCGGTTCCGGGAGGAGCTGTCGGGGGAGTCGGAGCTGGTGTTCAGCAGGAAGCCGCCGCTAAAAACCGGTTGACAACCGCCGACAGCAGAGGTATCATGTTCCTAGATTCATAGTTCGCGTTGAAGAGGAAGAGTAATCGGACGGGAAGTTTCAGAGAGCTGGCGGCAGGTGCGAGGCAGCACGGAAGGTTCGGTGAAAATCACCTCGGAGCATTCAGACTGAATGTGTGCAGTAAGTCTGGACGGTGTGGCAGCCGTTATCCTGCCGCCTGTTGTCTGACGGGTGTGAGGGGCCGTTTTATACGGCAATAAGAGTGGTACCGCAGAGGTTTAAGGAGCTGTCGCACTAAATAATTAGTGCGGCAGCACTTTTTTGCAGAGAATAAGAGCCAGGTCTGTGCAAGGCCTGGCTCTTGGTGTAAAATTTATTTATGCGACTAAATAAACTCTTACAGAAAGATTAT
>DWWL01000049.1 GCA_019119775.1 Candidatus Lachnoclostridium pullistercoris
ATACAAGGATATCAATGATTGGAGGAGTGAGTTATGTTGATGCCTAGTATTTTTGGAGAGAATTTATTTGATGATTGGATGGATTTTCCGTTTGAGAGAGAGTTCTTTGGAAAGAATCCGCTGTACGGAAAAAACGCAAAGAATATTATGAAGACCGATGTGCGGGAGCTGGATGACCGTTATGAGCTGGACATTGATCTGCCGGGCTTTAAGAAAGATGAAGTTACCGCAGAGCTGAAGGACGGCTACCTGATCATCTCCGCAGCCAAAGGGCTGGACAAGGATGAGAAGGACAAAGAAGGCCGCATGATCCGCCAGGAGCGCTACGCAGGAAGCTGCAGCAGGAGCTTCTATGTGGGCGAAGGCATTACGGAGCAGGACATTAAAGGCAAGTTTGAGGACGGCATTCTGAAATTGTCCGTGCCGAAGAAAGAGGCCAAGAAAGTGGAAGAAAAGAAGACCATCGCCATCGAAGGCTGATGGATGTACAATCCTCTTTTTGGGGGACCGGGTTTCCGGTCCCTTTTTTATTTAGCAGGATTCTTTCTTAAGCGCATAATCCAATAAACTTTTTTATTCATAAAAGAAATCTGGCTTTTTCTTTAGGCCAAAACTTGCTATAATAAAGAAAAGCTGTGGAGAGCGCCGGAGAAGGAGCGTCTTTATGGGTTTAATAAAAAACAGGAGGGCGAAAAAATGAGAATTTTAGTAACGGGCGGTGCCGGATATATCGGGAGCCATACATGTCTGGAGCTGCTGAATCAGGGACATGAGGTAGTGGTGGCCGACAACCTCTGCAATTCCTGCGAGGAATCCTTAAACCGTGTCAAAGAGCTGACGGGAAAGGATCTGACATTTTATAAAGTAGATATGCTGGATAAGGAAGGTCTGGACCGGATGTTTGATCAGGAAAAGATCGACGCTGTGATTCATTTCGCCGGCTTAAAGGCGGTGGGCGAATCCGTTGCCAAGCCCCTTGAATATTACCACAACAACATTACGGGCACGCTGAATCTTTGCGACTCCATGAGAAACCACGGAGTGAAGAAGATCATTTTCAGCTCCTCCGCTACTGTCTACGGAGATCCGGCCTTTGTTCCGATCACCGAAGACTGCCCGAAGGGAAAGATCACCAATCCCTACGGTCAGACAAAGAGCATGCTGGAGCAGGTGCTGACGGATCTTCATGTGGCAGATCCGGAGTGGAATGTGATCCTGCTGCGCTACTTTAACCCTGTAGGTGCTCACGAGAGCGGCCGGATCGGCGAAGATCCCACCGGCATCCCCAACAACCTGACGCCCTACATCACCCAGGTGGCCGTAGGCAAGCTGAAGGAAGTAAACGTATTTGGAAATGACTACGATACGCCTGATGGAACCGGCGTGAGAGACTACATCCACGTAATGGATCTGGCGGTAGGTCATGTGAAGGCTCTGAAGAAATTTGAAGACAAGCCGGATGTTTACATCTACAATCTGGGAACCGGCCGGGGCTACAGCGTGCTGGAGATGATCCACGCGTTCTCAAAGGCAGTGGGCCATGACATTCCTTACGTGATCAAGCCCAGAAGACCCGGCGACATTGCCACCTGCTATGCAGACGCCACCAAGGCGAAAAACGAGCTGGGCTGGACAGCGGAGAGAGGCATTGACGAGATGTGCCGGGATGCCTGGAGATGGCAGTCCCAGAATCCCAACGGATACAGAAGCTGAAAATAAAAGAAGAATGAACGCACGGGCGGCCGGAAATGATTTTCGGCCGCCCGTTTGTGCTCTCCGCCGGGCGATGCTCCCAGGTAGGCATCCAATCCGCCCGGGCCGCCGTTTAATCCAGGCAGGATTCCGCCCAGGCAGCCATTTGCCGTCTTTCCGTTTTCCCGCATTGATTTTCTGACGGGCTATGGTAAAATGAATAGGAAAAGGAGAAAAATTTTTTCAATGGAAGGTACGGCGTGGATCAGCTGAACCATTTCCTGCTGGGAACGGCGGTGGTCTGCGTGGTGCTGAACTGGATTCTGCACAGCCGGGTGTGCTATGTCGTGGGCATGGCGGCTCTGATCCTGTGCTATTTCCGGATGTTTTCCAAAAATCTGGGAAAACGGATGCGGGAAAATGAGGCGTTCCGGAATGGGATCTATTTTATACGCCAGAAACTGACGCCCAGCGATTACCGCATTTACCGGTGCCCGAACTGCGGGCAGAAGATCCGGATTCCCAAAGGGAAAGGCCGGGTCAGTATTCATTGCCCCAAATGTGGGAATGATTTTATCAGAAAAAGCTGAACAGCCGCGGCTGTCTGGCCGCCGGCGCAAAATATGAAGAAAAAGAGGTTACGAATGAATCTGGAATTTAAGCCCATACAAGCCGAAGATATTATCAGAATCAGCGAATTTGTCGGACTCAGACCCAATAAGACCTGCGACAGCGTGGCACTGGACAGTTTTCTGTGGAGAGAATACTATTACGTGCAGTTTGCCATCAGCGAAGGCAGGGCGGTGCAGCTGCTCATGGAGAGAAACGGGGAGCCGTACAGCGCCATGCCTCTGTGCAGGGAGGAGGACCTGGAACATTTCTTCTATCAGATGGTGGAATATTTCAACCAGGTCTTAAAAAAACCGCTGCATATTTATCTGGCGGATGAGGAGGCTGTCCGTAAGCTGAACCTGGATCCGGCCCGCTTTGAGGTGAAGGAACAGGAAGATTTAAAGGACTATCTCTACGACGGAGAGGCCCTGAGGACTCTGGCGGGGAAGAAGCTCCACAAGAAGAAAAACAATTACAATGCCTTTGTGAAAGCCTATGACGGGCGCATTGAATACCGGAAACTGTGCTGTTCCGACAGAGACGACATCTGGAAATTCCTGGATGCCTGGAGACTGCAGAAGGGCGAGGATGTGGAAGAACATCTGGACTATGAAGTTCACGGCATTCATGACATTTTAAAGCACTGCTCCGTCATGCCGGTGGAGATGGGCGGAGTTTTCGTGGACGGAAAGATGGAAGCGTTTACCATCGGCAGCTTCAATCCTCTGGAAAATATGGCGGTGATTCACATTGAGAAGGCCAATCCGGAGATGCGCGGGCTGTACCAGTACATCAACCGGGAATTTTTGATCCACGCTTACCCGAACGCCGCTCTGGTGAACCGGGAGGACGACATGGGACTGGAAGGTCTGAGGAAGGCGAAAATGTCCTACAATCCCATTGGTTTTGCGAGAAAATACAGCGTGAAACAGATTATGGAGTAAAAAAGTGAGATATTTAGAGCAGGGAGAAAACTGGAAGACCAGGAAACTCTGGGAGGAGGCATTTCCGGAGGATTCCAAGGAATTTGACGACTATTATTATAGAAATAAGGCAGAGCGCAGCAGGATCCTGGCGGAGGAGGAAGAAGGGGAAATCATCTCCATGGTTCAGCTCAACCCCTACCGGGTGCAGGTGAGAAACCGGGAATATGAGCTCTCTTATATTGTGGGAGTGGCCACCCGGGCGGACAGGCGCCACCAGGGCCATATGCGGCGTCTTCTTATAAAAATGCTGACAGATATGCGGCGGGAGCGGGTTCCCTTTACCTTTCTCATGCCGGCGGCGGAGGCGATCTACCTGCCATTCGGGTTTCGGTATATATTTTCCCAGCCCCATCTGGGATGGAAGAAATCTGCGACTGCTGCCATGGAGGAAGGGGAGACGGCCCTGACCCGGGAGGAGATCCGGCTGGGGCAGGCCTTCCCGCGGGAGACTGCCGAATCGCAGGAGAGTCCGGCTCCGGAGTCAGCCGCATCGCAGAAGAGTCCGGCCGCAGGTCGGAACCGGCTTCGGGAGACTGCCGCCCGGCTGGCTGCCTGGCAGCAGAGATTCCTGGCGGAGCGGTACGAAGTTTTCACGGTCCGGGACGAGGCGTATGTCCTGGGGCTTATGGAAGAGCTTGCCAGCGAAGACGGCACCTGGACAGTTTTTAAGGACGGGGACGGAGAGATCGCGGCCATGGAGAGCTGGTGGGGGCTGAAAGAGAGAGAACAGCGATTTTTGTACGCCCTGGACGGACTGACGGAGGAGATCCGGCCGGCTTCGCCGGCCATCATGGCCCGGATTACCTGCCTGGAGGAGTTTCTGACGTCCATCTCTCTCACCCCGCAGGCGTCGGAAGAGCAGCTTCTGGTGCGTCTGACGGTAAAAGATCCTTTAATCCCGGAAAATGACGGGGAATTTCTGTGGAAACTGGACCGGAGCGCATCGGAGGTTCAGAAAACAGAGGGAAAGGGCTGTCTTTCTGAAGCGGACATCTGCCCGCGGAATGGGGCGGCTCCGGATCTGGACCTTGCTCTTGGGATTGAGGATCTGGCCCAGTGGCTTTTCGGCTTTAAAAAGCCGGAGGGACTGCCGGAGAAGGCAGAATGGATCCGGCCGTTAAAAGGAGTGTTCTTAGACGAAGTGGTGTGACAGGCAGGAGTGCGCAGAAAGGGGAGATCATATGGAAGCGGAGAAACAGCTGAAACAGTGGATTGAGGAGAGCAGCAATATAGTTTTTTTCGGCGGAGCGGGAGTGTCCACGGAGAGCGGAATCCCGGACTTCAGGAGTCAGGACGGGCTCTACCATCAGCAGTACGACTATCCGCCGGAGCAGATCTTAAGCCACACGTTTTATATGAAAAATCCGGAAGAATTTTACCGGTTTTACCGGAACAAGATGCTGGCGCCCGGCGCGAAGCCCAACAAAGCCCATCTGGCGCTGGCGAAGCTGGAGCGGGAGGGGCGGCTGAAGGCTGTGATCACCCAGAATATCGACGGTCTTCACCAGGCGGCCGGCAGCCGGGAAGTGCTGGAGCTGCACGGCTCCGTGCACCGCAATCACTGCCTGCGCTGCGGGAAGTTTTACGGCCTGGAAGCCATAGAAAATTCTTCCGGCATTCCCAGGTGCAGCTGCGGCGGCATGATAAAGCCGGATGTGGTGCTGTATGAAGAAGGCTTGGATATGGATGTGCTGAACCGGGCGGTCGGATACATAAGCAGGGCGGACCTGCTGATCGTGGGGGGAACATCTCTCACCGTCTATCCGGCGGCTGGACTGATCGACTACTACCGCGGGCATAAGCTGGTGCTGATCAACCGGGACGCCACGGCTCTTGACAGCCGGGCGGATCTGGTGATCAGCGGAAAAATCGGCGAGGTGCTGGGGGAGGCATGCGGACTTTGAGCTGCGCAGGCAGGATGAGCCGCGGGAACGAAAAAACAGATTGAGGAGGAGGAACAGATGTACGAGGCGTCAAAAGACAGATATCAGGAGATGAAATACCGCAGATGCGGCCGCAGCGGCCTGCTGCTGCCGGAGGTGTCTTTCGGGCTGTGGCAGAATTTCGGCCTGGAAAAAACACTGGAGGAACAGAAAGAGATCCTGTTTACCGCGTTTGATGCGGGAGTCACCCATTTTGACCTGGCAAATAACTACGGCCATCCGGCAAACGGCATGGCGGAAGAGAATTTCGGCCGCGTTCTGCGGGAGGAATTTAAACCCTACCGGGATGAGATGGTGATCTCCACAAAAGCGGGCTATGACATGTGGGAAGGCCCTTATGGAAACTGGGGTTCCAGAAAATATCTGATCGCCAGCCTGGACCAGAGCTTAAAGCGGATGGGGCTGGACTACGTGGACATTTTCTACCACCACCGCCCGGATCCGGAGACGCCTCTGGAGGAAACCATGGGCGCGCTCAGCGACATTGTGCGCCAGGGAAAAGCGCTGTACGCAGGCATTTCCAATTACGGCCCGGAAGAGACGGAGAAGGCGGTGGAGATCCTGAGAAGAAACGGCACTCCCTGTCTGATCCACCAGGTGCGCTACAATATGTTTGAGCGGGCTCCGGAGGAGGGACTGTTCCCCGTTCTCCGGAAAGAAGGCGTAGGCTGCATCTGTTTCAGCCCGCTGGCTCAGGGAGCTCTCACGGGAAAATATTTAAAGGGAATCTCGTCCGGCACCAGAGCGGCGAAAGCCGGTTCCACCTTAAAAGAGCGCTACCTTTCCCCGGAGAAGCTGCACATAGTGGAACAGCTCTCCGAAGTGGCAGAGGAGCGGGGCCAGACGATGGCCCAGCTGGCGCTCTCCTGGGTGCTTCGCAGGCGGGAGGTGACTTCCGTGCTGGTGGGAGCCAGCCGCCCTGAGCAGCTGAAGGAAAATCTGGCGGTTATTTCCGCATCTCCCATCACGGAGGACGAGGAGATCCGCATCACTGGCATACTGGAGGGAACATGGGAGAACATCTGAAGTATGAAGTAGGGGATATTGTAAAGCTGAAAAAACCCCATCCCTGCGGGAGCAGGGAGTGGAAGATCCTGCGGGTCGGAGCAGATTTCCGTCTGGAATGCTTAGGCTGCGGCCACCAGGTGATGATGGCCAGGCCGCTTGTGGAAAAGAGCACGAGAGGGCTCAGAAAGCCGGAGGAGGGCCAGCCCGGGGAGAAATAGCCGGGGCTGCAGACAGCCTGCGCAAGAAAAAGTCCTCAGCCGGGAAAAGGGTGAGGCCGGCGGCAGAAATCGCGCAGAGAGACAGAAAAAATCGCGCAGAAAACAGAAAAACCCCTTGATTCTGCGGAGTTTTTCTGGTATTATAGTTACCCGTGACAACCAAAAATCCTTGCTCCTGGACTGAAAGCAGGGGCCAAAGACCACAAGGAGGTAAAAGAAACATGAACAAGTACGAGTTAGCAGTTGTTCTGAGCGCTAAACTTGAGGATGAAGAGAGAGCAGCCGCCATCGAGAAGGTAAAAGGCTACATCACCCGTTTCGGCGGCACCGTTACCAACGTAGACGAGTGGGGCAAGAGAAAGCTCGCTTACGAGATTCAGAAGATGAAAGAGGCTTATTATTACTTCATCCAGTTTGATGGCGATTCCGTATGCCCGAACGAGGTAGAAGCTCACGTTCGCATCATGGAGCCGGTTATCAGATACTTATGCGTGAGACAGGATGCGTAATAGATAAGAGAGAGTGATCGTATGAATAGAGTCATCTTAATGGGAAGGCTTACCAGAGACCCGGAAGTGAGATATTCCCAGGGCGAGCGTGCCATGGCGATTGCCAGATATACGCTGGCTGTGGACCGCAGAGGCCGCAGAAGCCAGAGCCAGGACGGTTCTGAGCAGACGGCGGACTTTATTCCCTGCGTGGCGTTTGACCGCGCCGGAGAGTTTGCGGAGAAGTACTTCCATCAGGGCATGAGAGTGCTGGTGTCCGGACGGATCCAGACTGGAAGCTACATTAACAGAGACGGTCAGAAGGTTTATACCACAGAAGTAATCGTAGACGATCAGGAGTTTGCAGACAGCAAGGGAGCGGCCGCTGACATGAGCGGATACCGTTCTGCTGCCCCTGCGCCGGCCCCCCAGAGACCGACGCCGTCCAGCGCAATCGGCGATGGATTTATGAATATTCCTGACGGAGTGGAGGACGAAGGTCTTCCGTTTAACTAAATATTCGAGGAGGTAACGCAAAATGGCTTTCAATAAGAATGATAAGGCTGATGGTTCTAAAGTGAGAAGAGGCGGTATGCGCAGAAGAAAAAAAGTGTGCGTATTCTGCGGTGAGAAGAACGGAGTCATCGACTACAAGGACGTAAATAAGTTAAAGAGATACGTTTCCGAGAGAGGAAAGATCCTTCCCAGAAGAATTACCGGAAACTGCGCAAAGCACCAGAGAGCTCTGACGGTTGCGATCAAGAGAGCACGTCATCTGTCCCTGATGCCCTACACCTGCGAGTAATCGCGTATTTGAGGACGATCTGGTCCGCGGCCGTAAGGCCGCGGGCCTTTTTTTATATAATTTTTTCATATAACAGGAAAAAATTTTTTGAAGAAGAAAAAGAGGGAAATGTTCGCATAATACGTACATTTGTGCGGGGCAGAGACATGCCCCAGGGGCCTCCGGGACCGTCTGGTACACAAAAAAGTGCTTGACATTTCTGAAATTGTCTGTTTATAATATATCAAACAATTTAACAACGGACTGAGCAGATCAACGGCGATATAGGGAGAAGTATGTATCGCCGCTTTTTTTCTACAGAGTGTTTTTAATATTGTAAAGCGAAATTGCAGTGCATTATTAAAGTAAAAATCCGGTCCGGAGGAGAATTATTTGCAATTATGGAAAATGAGGGAAGGAGAGATGACTATGAAAAAAAGACGATTGGTAGCCCTTGCGACTGCAGCCGTCATGACGCTGTCCCTGGCAGCCTGCGGAGGCGGCGGTTCTTCCACCACAGATACGACTGCGGCGGGAGGCGCAGCGGAGGAGAGCTCCGGAGCTGTTATGACGCCGGATGCCGGTGCGGAGGGCCAGACACTGGCTGGTTCCATCAAAATCGGCGACACAGAGGCTGAGCCGGTGGACGGCGGCACCCTGGTGGTTTCCATGCCGTCAGCACCCAGAACTATGGATCCGGCCCAGTACACCACCGTATACGAGAGCGCGGTTATGAACAGCGTGCTGGATACTCTGTTTGTCTGGAACGAAGATTATACAGATGTGATTCCGAACCTGGTTACGGACTACACCATCAGCGATGACGGGCTGAGCTACAACATGACTCTGAGAGATGACGTTTATTTCCAGGACGGCCAGTACGTAAAGGGACGCAAGATGACGTCAGAGGATGTAAAGTATTCTCTGGAGAGAAGCAAGGAAGAGTCCCCCACCGACCGTGTATGCCGTGATTTCTTCGACTATGTGGAAGTGGTAAGCGATACGGAATTCATCATCCACATGACTTCCCCCGCCGGACCGTTCCTCAACCAGCTGGCTGAGGTCGGCGCCGCCATCGTTCCGAAAGAGGAAGTAGAAGGCTGGGGCGATGAGTTCGGTTCCCATATCGTCGGCAGCGGCCCCTTCACTCTGGAAGAGGTTGTGACGGACGAGAAAGTTGTCTTAAAGAAGAACCCCAATTACTGGGGTGAAGCTCCTCATGTGGACGGCGTGGAGTTCCGAATCGTGACAGACTCCAACCAGGCGATCAACGCCGTTCAGACCGGAGAGGTGGACATCGCCATGTATCTGCAGGGCGAGGCCATCAAGAGAGCTCAGGATGCAGGCATGCTGCTTCAGATCCCCGGCTCCGGAATCACCTACATGAGATTTAACCTCCAGCAGGGACCCACGGCAGACCCGAAGGTCCGCGAGGCTCTGACCATGGCTGTGGATGTGGATTCCATGGTGGCAGGCATTTACCAGTACGGCGAGGGCACGAGAGCTTACCAGCCGCTCACCGCTTACTCCTGGGCTTACAAGGCAGAGAACAACGATCTGGTTCCCGCTTATGATCCGGAAGGCGCAAAGGCTCTTCTGGCAGAGGCAGGATATCCCGATGGATTTGATATGACACTCTATATCTCCAGCTCCTCCTCCCGTGAGAAGATGGCTCAGATGCTTCAGTACTACTGGGGTGAGATTGGAGTCAACCTGGAGATCGTTACCTCCACCATGGCTGAGTGGTCCGCTTCTGTAGTGGATTCCTGGCAGTCTGATGTGGTGAACAGCTACGCGGTAAGCTGGAACAGCAACCCCGATCCTTACGGATATCTGGATAAGTTCTTCAACACCCAGACGATCCACGCGTCCTCCAACGCCGGCGGCTACAGCAACGAAGAGATCGATGCGAAGCTGGTAGAGGCATTCTCCCTGACCGATCAGGAAGAGAGGACCGCTATCTACGATGAGATCATGAAGCAGGTTATGGGCGAGTACACCGGTCTTTACTACGCATATGAGTGCAGGAACTGGGCAGTTTCCGACAGAGTAAACGACGCGGTTCTCCGTGCGGACAGCCAGATGCTTGTGACCACACCGTTCAATAATATCTGGCTGGCACAGTAACCAGATTCATACAGACATCAATGTGAGAGAAGAACGCAGAGAGGCAGAGAGAAGGATACATGCTCCTGCCGTCTCTGCTTCTCTTTTATATCTGTCAGAAGAGAGGAATTTTTTATGGTAAAACTGATTTTGAAGAGGATCCTGCAGATGATCCCTACACTGCTGATCGTAGTGACCATCACCTTCTGCCTGACCAGAATGCTTCCCGGAGATCCGGCGGTGGCCATCCTGGGAATTGAGGCTACGGATGAGGACATTGCGGCCTTAAGAGAAGAGATGAACCTGGATAAAAGTCTGCCGGAGCAGTACGTTCTCTATCTGGATGACCTTGCTCACGGTGACTTCGGATATTCTTACAGCTACAGACAGGATGTGCTGGGACTGATCATTTCCCGTATCCCCAACACCATCTCCCTGACGCTGGTGGCGTTAGCCATAGCGGCGATCATAGGAACTGCGGCTGGAATCATAGCTGCGGTCAAGCAGAACACAATCGTAGACTACATAGTAATGCTTCTGGCCCTGGTGGGCGTGTCGATGCCTAACTTCTGGCTGGCCCTGATGCTGGTCCTGAAGTTCTCGGTGGAAATGAACCTGCTGCCGGTAATGGGAATGGGTGATATGAGCAAAGGCATCGGGGATGTGGTTATTCATATGATACTGCCCTGTGTCTGCCTTGCGTCAACCCCCATGGCTACCTTCGCCAGAACTATTCGTTCCAGTATGGTGGAAACGCTGAGCAGCGATTATGTCCGCTGCCTGCGGGCCAGAGGCGTGAGAGAGTGGAAGGTGATCTGCCTCCACAGCCTGAAGAATGCCCTTCCGCCCCTGGTAACGGTGCTGGGACTTCAGATTGCCGGTACCTTTACGGGAGCCATCATCACAGAGGGAATTTTCTCCTGGCCCGGCATGGGAACCATGATCAATACGGCCATCAACAACAGGGACTATTCCCTGATTCAGGGTGCCGTGCTGTTTTCCGCCATTATGTTCGTGTTCTGTAATATGCTGGTGGATATTGCGTATATGATACTGAACCCGAAGGTCAAAGGAGCGTGAGAAATATGCCGGAGAAGAAAACACAGGATATGCTTGGCCGCGAGGCCAATATGGCCATCCTCAAAAAAGAGCGGAAGGCCAACAATGCTTGGAATAAATTAAAACGGAACCGGTCAGCCGTCATCGGCTTTATCATTGTATGCGTGATGGTATTTCTGGCCGTGTTTGCCCCTGTACTGGCCCCCTATGATCCCAACGCCATAGCGCCGGCGATCCCCTACAAGGGAATCGGATTTGAGGGCCATCTGCTGGGAACCGATGATCTGGGAAGAGACATTCTGTCCCGTATCCTTTACGGAGCGAGAGTTTCCCTGATCGTAGCGGTGGGCGCCACCATCGTGGGCGCCATCATCGGAGTTCTCATCGGACTGCTGGCCGGATATTTCGGCGGCTGGCTGGATGTGGTGCTTATGAGATTTATGGACGGTATGTTTTCCTACCCGTTCATTCTGCTGGCTATGATCCTGATCACTGTGCTGGGAAACGGCGTCTGGAATGTAATTCTGGCTATCGGTATCGCCAACGTCCCAAGTTTTGCCCGAGTCACCAGGGGACAGGTGGTGATCGTGAAGGAGGAAGAATACTGCAATGCCTGCCGGGTGGTAGGCGTGTCGGATGTCCGTCTGCTGTTTCTGCACATCCTTCCCAACTGCGTGTCCCAGATCATTGTGTACGCGACTCTGCGCGTGGCCAGCGCCATCATCTCTGAGGCGTCTTTGAGCTTCCTGGGACTGGGCATCGCCCTTCCGACAGCTTCCTGGGGAAGTATTTTGAGAGTAGGCCGTGAATGCCTGACGACGGCGCCCCACGTGGCGACGACAGCCGGCCTCTTTATTCTTGTGACGGTAATCGGATTCAATCTGCTGGGCGACGGTATCCGGGATATCATGGATCCGAAGATGAAACAGTAGGAGGGACGTCTATGAGCGAAAACAACGATGTAATCTTAAAAGTAGAGGGACTGAAAACATATTTCTATCAGGCCAGCGGCGTGACGAAGGCCGTGGACGGCGTCAGCTTTACCTTAAAGGAAGGCCAGACCATGGGAATCGTGGGAGAGTCCGGATCAGGCAAGAGCGTGACCAGCTCCTCTGTCATGCGTCTGATGCCTTCCAAGACGGCAAAGATCGTGGAAGGAGATATCACCTTTGAGGGCGTGGATCTGCTGAAGCTCTCCAAAAAGGATCTGCTGAAGTTCCGCGGAAATGAGTGCTGCATGATCTTCCAGAACCCCATGACGTCTCTGGACCCGGTGTTCAAGATCGGCCACCAGATGGTGGAAATGATCCGGGAGCATCATAAAGTGAGCAAAAAAGAAGCCTGGAACCAGGCGGTGGAAGCCCTGAAGCTGGTGGGAATCCCGGAAGCGGAGAAACGTATGGAGGCTTATCCCCATGAGCTGTCCGGAGGTATGTGCCAGCGTGTGATCATCGCCATGGCCGTCTGCGGCAATCCAAAGCTGATCATCGCCGACGAGCCCACCACCGCTCTGGATGTGACGGTGCAGGCGCAGGTGCTGGAGCTTTTGAAGGATCTGCAGAAGAAGATGAACACAGCCATCCTGCTGATCACCCACAACCTGGGCGTGGTCTGGGAGATGTGCGACACGGTAATGGTAATGTACGCCGGAAATACGGTAGAGTACGCGGACACCAAGACTCTGTACCAGGAGCCGCTCCACCCCTATACCTGGGGCCTGCTGGACTCCATGCCGAAGTTAAGCAGTTCTTCCAAAGAGGCGCTGGTGACGATCCCCGGAACGCCGCCTGACCTGCGTCTGACCGGCTACTGCTGCAATTTCTACAACCGCTGCCCCTATGTGACGGACGCCTGCCGGGAGTCGGTGCCGCCGCTGGTGGAGGTAAAGCCGGGGCATTTTGTGGCCTGCCACAGACAGAACGGAGTCAATCAGTTAAAGAGAGGCGAGGTGAACGGCGATGAGTGATAAAAAAGTGATCATGAAGGTGGAAAACTTAAGCAAGGAGTTCGTGATCCACGGGAAAAAGATCATGGAGCCGAAAAAAATGCTCCACGCCCTGAGCGACGTCTCCTTTGAGATCTACGAGGGCGAGACCCTGGGAATTATCGGCGAGTCCGGCTGCGGCAAATCCACTCTGGGCCGCTGCCTGGTACAGCTGCACAAGCCCACATCGGGCACGATCCTCTATGAGGGCGAGGACCTGTGGAAGATGACCGGGGAGAAGAAGCGGGAGACGAGAAGAAACATTCAGATGATCTTCCAGGATCCCTATTCCTCCCTGGATCCGAGAAAAACGGCTTCTTATTCCATTGAGGAGGCCATGAAGGTGCACGGCCTGGGCGAGAATGCCAGAGAGCGCCATCAGCGGGCTCTGGACGCTCTTCAGGAGGTGGGACTGGACATCCAGCATATGGAGCGCTATCCCCACGAGTTCTCCGGCGGCCAGAGACAGAGGGTGAATATCGCGAGAGCCCTCTCCATCTCCCCCAAGGTGATCGTGTGCGACGAGCCTGTGTCGGCTCTGGACGTGTCCATCCAGGCGCAGGTAATCAATCTGTTCAAGAAGATCCAGCAGGAGAGAAAACTGACCTATGTTTTCATCTCTCATGACCTGGGCATCATCAAATACATCAGCGACCGGATCATCATCATGTATCTGGGACGGATCATGGAAACTTATACGGCGGAGGGAATTTACGCCAATCCCCTTCACCCCTACACGAGAGCTCTTCTGTCTGCCATTCCGCCGGAGAGTCCTTTTGAGAAAAAAGAGAGAATGCCGCTGCACGGAGATATCCCCAGCCCCATCGGCGATCAGGTGGGCTGTCCTCTGGCGGGCCGCTGCCCCAACTGCACGGAGCGGTGCAAGAAGGAGATTCCCAAGCTGGTGGATGTGGGCGACCACCACATGGTGGCCTGTTTCCTGTACGAGTAAAGGACGCTGTGCTGGATGAGGCAGCCTGCCCGGCCAGGGCAGGAATACCGGAACGGACAGAGGCATAAAAGGAACAGAGACATAAATAGAGGAGGCGTTTTTCATGAACAGAGCAGAGCAGCTGGCACAGATGACAGCAAAGCACAGAGAACGGATTTTTGAGACGGCGGACTACATATGGAAGCATCCGGAGACGGGATACCGGGAGTGGAAGACTTCCGCCTACATGGAGAAACAGTTCAGGGAACTGGGCTATGAACCGGTGCTGGCAGGAAATATTCCCGGATTTTACGCGGATCTGGATACGGGAAGGCCGGGGCCGAAGCTGGCGATTCTGGGAGAGCTGGATTCTCTGATCGTGAGAAATCATCCCGACGCGGACCCGGAGACGGCGGCAGTGCACGCCTGCGGCCACAACGCCCAGTGCGCCACTCTGGTGGGTGTGGCGGCGGCCATGAAGGAGCCGGGAGCGCTGGACGGCATGTGCGGCTCCATCCGCTTTATCGCCGTTCCGGCGGAGGAACTGATTGAGCTGGGCTACCGGGAAGAGCTGAGGAAAAAAGGCGTGATCCGCTACTACGGAGGAAAAGTGGAGTTTATCTACCGCGGATATCTGGACGGAGTGGACATGGCCATGATGATCCATTCCGGAAGCCTGCCGGAAGGCAGGGCGTTAAACATCAATGCCGGATGCAACGGCTGCGTGACGAAAAACATTCTCTTTAAAGGCGTGTCGGCCCATGCCGGCGGCGCCCCGGAGAGGGGAGTCAACGCTCTGTACGCGGCCACCTGCGGCTTAAACGCGGTGAATGCCATCCGGGAGACGTTTGTGGACGATGAGCACATCCGTTTCCATCCCATCATCACGGAGGCGGGACTGGCGGTGAACGCCATTCCGGAGGCTGCGAAGGTGGAGAGCTACGTGAGAGGAGCCTCCTACGAGAGTATTTATAAATATAACCGGAAAGTAAATCTGGCGCTGGCGGGCGCTGCGGCGTCCATCGGCTGCCGCCTGGAACTGGAAGACCGGCCGGGATATTTCCCGCTGAACAACGATGCCAACATGGCGGACGTGGCTGCGGAGGCCATGGAGGCGGTGGCAGGTCCCGGCACAGTGGAGAGAACTGACAGCTGGGGCACCGGCTGCACGGATATGGGCGATGTGTCGGCGATCATGCCGGCGGTTCATCCCCACGCCTCCGGCGCGGTGGGAACGGGCCACGGATGTGATTATTACATTCAGGACAAAGAGCTGGCCTGCTTAAGACCTGCCCAGTGCCTGGCAGTGGCTGCGGATCTGCTGCTCTCCCACGACGGAGAGAGGGCCAAGAAGGTCATCGCCGAGGCGAAGCCGCGCTTCCAGTCCAAGGAAGAGTATCTGGCCGCCATTGACAGGCTGGAGATGAGCAAAGAGGCGGTTGCCTACAATGAGGACGGGACCGTCACGCTGGATTTCTGCCGGTAGAGAAAAAGGGGCCGCCGGCGGTTTGAGCAGGCGGCCCTGTTGAAAATAGGAGAAACTGACGGTTTAAGGGGAACCGAAATGGAAAAGAAGATTGCATTTTTTGATATTGACGGAACACTGATCAACGTGCCGGAAGGGCTGATGAGCCCGACGGCAGAGACGATCTCTGCGTTAAAGAGGTTTCAGGAACAGGGGAATCTGATTTTTATCGCCACGTCCCGCGGGGAACTGCCTTTTGAGGCGGAGGAGCTCCAGTTTGACGGCTTCATCGGCGAGGACGGACACTACATCGTTTATGACGGCCAGGTGCTGTTCGACGATCTGTTCACGGCGGACGAGGTGCGGCGGCAGATGGAAGTCTATAAGCAGTTTGACGGCCGCTGCATGTATTCGGGGCATCACAGCAGCTGGTGCGACTGCTGGGAGGACGAATACATCCAGAGGCACCGGAAGGCATTTTCCCGCACCACGGACAAGCCGGCTAACTTAATCGAGCACCTGGATGCGGATGCCATGGAAGTCATCGCCTGCTGCGTGATGTTTAAAAATGTGGAGGATCTGCGGGGAGCTTACGAGGCCCTGAAGGATGATTTTACCATGGTCACGTACGAGACAGGAATCATCCGCATGGACGTTTACCGCAAAGGATTTAAAAAGGGCACGGCGGTCCGTCATATGTATGAAAAGCTGGGCATCCCCAGGGAAAACACCTATGCTTTCGGCGACGGAATCAATGACATGGAGATGCTGCAGCTGGTGGGCCACGGCATCGCCATGGGAAACGCCATTGAAGAGCTGAAAGCGGTCGCCGAGGAAGTGACCGGTTCTGTGATGGAGAACGGGATCGCCGGCTACTTTAAAAAATATCTGCTGAAATGAGCGCCGGCCGCGGCGGGAAAAAGAACGGCCTGCAGGCGGCAGTCAGAATTGACAGCGGTGCGGCTCTGACATAAAATGAAAGAAAAAGAGGAGGAGAGAGACATGCTTTGCATCAGAAACGGAATCATTCATGATATGGTGAATCCTGAGGCATACGAGGGAGATATTCTGATCGACGGGGGAAAGATCGCCGCGATTGGAAAGAACCTGGATGTCCCGGAAGGCGCCGAGATCTACGATGCGGACGGAAAGAATGTGTATCCCGGGTTTGTGGATGCCCACAGCCATCTTGGGCTGGACGGATACGGCATTGGCTTTGAGGGGCAGGACTACAACGAGAGAAACGATATCTGCACGCCCCAGTTAAGAGGCATTGACAGCTTCAACCCTATGGATCCGTCGGTGGCCATGGCGGCAAAGGGCGGCGTCACCTGTGTGGGAACCGGCCCCGGAAGCTCCAACGTGCTGGGCGGAACTTTCTTCGCAGTAAAGACAGCGGGCCGCTGTGTGGACGATATGATCGTGAGAAATCCCATCGCCATGAAGTGTGCTTTCGGCGAGAACCCGAAGCGCTGCTACAAGGACGTGAACAACTATGCCCGCATGTCCACAGCGTCCAAATTAAGAGAGATGCTGTTTAAGGCGCAGGATTACAAGGCGAGAAAAGAGGCAGCTGGGGACGATCCCTTGAAGAAGCCGGCGTTTGACATGAAGATGGAGGCTCTGATCCCGGTGCTGGAGAAGAAGATCCCCCTGAAAGCTCACGCCCATCAGGCCAACGACATTCTCACTGCCATCCGGATCGCGAAGGAGTTTGACGTGAAGATGACGCTGGAGCACTGCACGGAAGGCCATCTGATCGTGGATGAGATGGTAAAATCCGGCTTCCCCTGCGCGGTGGGACCGTCCTTCGGAAACGCGACGAAGGTGGAGTTGAAGAACAAGACCTGGGCGACTCCCGGAATCCTGGCGGCGGCCGGCTGTCAGGTGTCCATCATCACGGATGCTCCTGTGACGCCTCAGCAGTATCTGCCTCTGTGCGCCGGATTTGCGGTGAAGGCCGGCATGGATCCCTACGAGGCGCTGAAGGCAATCACCATCAATCCGGCCAGACATCTGGGCGTGGACGACCGGGTAGGCTCCCTGGAAGTTGGAAAAGACGGCGACGTGGTGGTATTTGAGGGATCACCCATGGAGATCTCTTCCAAAGCGGCGCTTGTAGTGATCAATGGAGAAAAAATAAGCTGAAGAAGGAGTGGGGTGCGGGATGAAAAACTTTGTAGTGACCATTGCGAGAGGATTTGGCTCCGGCGGAAGACAGATTGCGGCAAAGCTGGCGGATGAACTTCACATTCACAGCTACGACAACCGGATTCTGAAGCTGGCCGCCCAGTACAGCGGCTATCCGGAGCATTATTTCAAGGAGGCGGACGAGACGCTGCAGGGAAATCTGATAGAGAAGCAGCTTCTGGCCCTTCCGAAAAAGTTTCATACCAGCGGTCATTTGTCCCGCTTTGTGTCGGATGACCGGCTGTTTGATTTCCAGAAGACCATTATTGAGAGACTGGCGGATTCAGAGAACTGCATTATCGTGGGAAAATGTGCAGACTACATTTTGAAAGACTATGACAATGTGGTGAGCGTCTATGTGGAGGCTCCGAGAGCTTACTGCCTGCAGCGGGTGCTGGAGCGGATGGACGATATTACGCTGGAGGAGGCGGATGAGCTGATCACCCGCACGGATAAGTACCGGGCAGACTATTATAAGTACTATACCGGCGGCAACTACTGGACAAATCCTGTCAACTACGACATCACCATCAACAATGCACGGCTGGGAGATGAAAAGAGCGTGCAGCTGATTATCGACTGCATGCGCATCAAGTTCGGTGAAGAGTGGTATCAGGACTACATGAAGTCCATTGGAAAGCTGTGACAAACGGCGGTGCGGTATCCTGAAAGGAGGATTGGAATATGAACGTGAATGGAAATGAGTATTATCCGGCGGCGGAAGAACGTCAGGCGGAGACTCTGGGGCGCTACACGGCGAAGACCTTCGGGTGGATGTTCGCGGGCCTTTTAATGACCTTTGCGGTGGCCATGTTCGGCTACGTGACGGGCTATGTGTTTTACCTGTTTATGATTCCTTACTTCCCCATGATTCTTCTTCTGGCTGAGGTGGGTGTCGTGATCTACCTGTCTGCCAGGATAGAGAAGATGTCCGTGGGAACGGCGAGAGCCATGTTTTTCGTCTATGCGGCCTTAAACGGCGTTGTATTTTCCTCGCTGTTTCTGATCTACCAGCTGACCAGCCTGGTGCTGGCATTCGGGGCGTGCAGCCTGTTTTTCGGCATTATGGCGGCGCTGGGCTACACCACCAACGCGGATTTCAGCCGGCTTAGGCCCTTTATGCTGGGCGGACTGATCTTTCTGGCGGCGTTCTGGATTCTGTCCATCTTCATCAACCTGAGCCAGTTTGAGACGGCGGTGTGCGCACTTGGAATTTTCCTGTTCCTGGTGATCACAGCCTATGACACCAAAAAGATCCGCCTGTATCATCAGGTCTATTCCGGACGGCCGGAGATTGCGGCGAAGGCATCGATCTTTGCGGCGCTGGAGCTGTATCTGGATTTTATCAATCTGTTTTTATATCTGATCCGGATAACGGGAAAGAGAAAATAGAGAGAACAAAAGGAAGAGCCATGAGAGATCATGGCTCTTCTGTCAGATAGGGGTGATGTGCCCAGTAGTCTATGGAAAGCTGGATAAAGTCGTTGGCGGCCCGCATCTGGTAGGCGCCTTTTTTATATACGGCGGCCAGTTCCCAGGACGGCCGGGAAGGCAGATAAAAATAAGCGATATCCGGGTCCGGAGCCGCGTAGGTGGCAGGGATGATGGTGCAGCCGATGCGGCGCTTGGCGATGGAGCGCAGGGTGTAGTTGCTGGCGGACTCAAACAGAATGTCCGGGGCGTATCCGGCCTCCTTAAAGAGCGGGTTGATCAGGCTGCGCATGGTGGAGCCTTTCCTCATCAGTACAAAACGGTCATTTTTAAAGTACTCCAGGCTGATGGTGGTGAAAGGCTCTCCCGGAGCGGCTGCCTGGGCTGCCATGGGATGGTTCCCGGGGATGGCCAGCACCAGATCTTCGGAGAGGATGTGGACGTACTCGTAGACGGACCGGTCCCGCTCCGTGATGGTGATAAAACCGAGATCCAGATATCCCTTGGAGATGCGGGACAGCTGCTCGCTCACGCCGATCTCCAGCGGCTCAATGGTGATCCGGGGATACCGGGAGTAAAATGCCGGGTATATGCTCATAAACATGGGAATGCCCCGCTCCGGAGTCAGGCCGATGCGGAGAGTTCCCGTTTTGTTGTCGGCCATGTCGTTGAGAATATTGTAGGCTTCATGCTTCAGCCGAAGGATCTTCCTGGCGTAGGAGACGTAGACGTGGCCGGCCTCTGTCAGCCGGAAATCATTTTTGGAGCGGTGGAACAGCTGGATTCCCAGCTCCGATTCCAGCTTTAAAAGCTGCTGGTTCAAGCCGGACTGAGTGATAAACAGGCGCTCCGCCGCCCGCGTGATGCTGTTTTCCTCGGCGATCATGACAATATACTCCAGCTGTTTCAGATCCATAATTCCTTCCCCCTTATTCACTTCTTACTATTTTAAGGGAAGATGAGGAGAAAAACAAGGCGGTATTTTCCCGCGGCCGGAGATGCTTTTTACGGTGCATATATGCAAATAAAATGTATAAATATTTCCTCCTGGAATAAAAAACAGGCCAAAACTATATAATATTTATAAAATATTGTAGGAAAAACGGAGAAAAATTGTTGATAAATCACTATTTACAAATTCATAAATATACAGTATAGTGTTTAAAAGACAAAAAACAGCGAAGAGATTTATGTATGAGGAGGATATGAATTATGAAGAAAGCGATTGCATTGGCGGCTATCGGACTGGCACTTGTTTCTGCAGCGGGATGCAGCGGCGGAAAAGAAGAGAATAAACTGGAAACGATCAAGGAGAAGGGCGTGCTGGTGATGGCTACCAGCCCGGATTTTGCCCCCATGGAGTTCCAGGACGTAAGCTCCGGCGAGACGAAGTATCTGGGATCTGAGATCGAACTTGGAAAATATATCGCAGAGCAGATGGGAGTGGAGCTGCAGCTGGAGGCCATGGATTTCTCCGCAGTTGAGGCGGCGATCAGCACCGGCAAGGTGGACATCGCGATCTCCGGTTTTGCGAAGACTCCGGACAGAGAGGAAAACATGGGCCTGTCCCACTACTACAAGGCAGAGAGCTCAGACGGAAAGGACCAGGGACTTCTGGTGCTGAAGGACAAAGCGGATCAGTTCAAGACGGCGGAGGATTTCAGCGGCAAGAAGGTAGCGGCTCAGAACGGAGCGCTGCAGCAGAACCTGGTGACGGAACAGCTTCCGGATGCTGAGATGGAAGTAATCACCAGCATCAACGACGGCATCATGATGCTGACCACGGGAAAAGTGGATGCTGTGGCTGTAGCGGATTCTGTAGGCGAGGCTTATGTGGAGAACTATCCGGAGCTGGCAATGTCCGATTTCTATTTTGAGTATGAGTCCCAGGGCAACGTGGTTGCAGTGACCAAGGGACAGGATGAGCTGCTGGCAGAGGTCAACCGCATTATCGACGAGGTGAACGAGAAGGGCCTTTACAAGCAGTGGTGGGATGAAGCAGTAGAGCAGGCAAACGCTCTCGGCCTGACCCAGCAGTAATAAAAGGAGGATATTTCTGTGATTGACAACATTATAAAAGTATGGAACGGGTACTGGAACCTGTTCCTCACAGGCTTGGGATACACCCTGCTCCTCAGCTTTATCACCGTGCTGGCGGGCTGTATCATCGGATTCTTCCTGGCGCTCATGAGGATGAGCAAGTGGAAGATCGGCAACGTGAAGCCGCTGTCCGCGGTTGTGGGAGTTTTCGTGGAGATCGTCCGCGGCACCCCCCTTCTGCTCCAGCTGTACTTCTTCTACTTCCTGCTCCCGGATCTTCTCTACTTCTGGGAGCCCAGCAAATTTACATGTATCACCATCGCTCTCTGCTTAAACTCTGCAGCTTATGTGTCGGAGATCATCCGTGCCGGCATTCAGGCAGTGGATAGGGGACAGACGGAGGCAGCCCGCAGCCTTGGCTTAAACAGCCATCAGGCTATGGTGCATGTGGTGATGCCCCAGGCGGTGAAGAATATTCTTCCGGCTCTGTGCAACGAGTTTGTTACCATGATCAAGGAGACGTCCCTGGCGTCCACATTCTTTGTGGGCGAGCTGATGACTCAGTACAAGTCCATTTCCGGCGCTCTGTACCTGACCATTGAGCCCCTGATCATCGTCGGCGTCATCTACTTCGTGGTGACGTTCAGCCTGTCAAAATGTGTGCTGGCAATGGAAAGGAGGATGAGAGCAGGTGACTGACAATAAAGAACTGTTAAAGGTAGAAAATTTACATAAAAAATTCGGCGATCTCCATGTGCTGAAGGGGGTGAGCGAGACAGTCTCCCAGGGGGAGGTTGTCTCCATCATCGGACCGTCCGGCGGCGGAAAGAGTACATTTCTCCGCTGCCTGAACCTTCTGGAGATCCCGGATGAGGGCAAGATCTATTTTGAGGGAGTGGACATCACGGACAAGAGCGTGAACATCAACATCCATCGTCAGAAGATGGGAATGGTGTTCCAGCACTTCAACGTGTTCCCCAACATGACGGTGGGCAAGAACATTACCATGGCCCCCGTTCTTTTAGGAAAGAAGTCTCAGAAAGAGGCGGACGAGATGGCCAAGGAGCTGTTAAGCCGCGTGGGGCTTCTGGATAAGATCAATGAGTATCCGAAGCGTCTTTCCGGCGGACAGAAACAGCGTCTGGCCATCGTGCGCGCCCTGGCTATGGAGCCGGACGTGATGCTGTTTGACGAGCCCACCTCCGCTCTGGACCCGGAGATGGTAGGCGAGGTGCTGGCGGTAATCAAGGAGCTGGTAAAGACGGGAATGACCACGGTGATCGTGACTCACGAGATGGGCTTTGCCAGAGAGGTTTCTGACCGGGTGTTCTTCATGGACGGCGGCATCATCGCGGAGAAGGGAACGCCGGAAGAGATCTTTGGAAATCCCCAGAATCCCAGAACGAAGGAATTCCTGGGAAAAGTGCTGTATTAATAATAAGGATGAGCGCTCATTTGTCAGCGCGTGACGAGAAGAAAGCTGCCGCCGGCCGCTGCCACAGAAGAAGCGGCGCCCGGCGGCAGATACTTTATAACAGGAAGGAGGAGCATTGATGGATAAGAAAGAGTTTTTGGACTACATTGATGAAAAAAAAGACGTGATCACAGATGTCTCAGATAAGATTTGGGAGTACGCGGAGCTGTCCCTGATGGAGTTTAAGTCCGCGAAGCTGTACTGTGAGGTGCTGGAGAAGGAAGGATTTCAGGTGGAGACTCCTGTGGCCGGGATTGAGACGGCCTTTAAGGCGTCCTACGGCTCCGGCAGACCGGTGATCGGAATCCTGGGAGAATATGACGCCCTCAGCGGACTTTCCCAGAAAGCCGGCGCCACCGAGAGAGAGGAACTGGTTCCCAACGGCTGCGGCCACGGCTGCGGCCACAATATGCTGGGCGCCGGCGCCATGGCAGCGGCTTTTGCGGTGAAGAAATATCTGGAGAAGAAGGGAGACGGCCACGGAACCGTTATCTTCTACGGCTGCCCTGGAGAGGAAGGCGGCGCCTCCAAGGCATTTATGGCCAGAGACGGCGTGTGGAAGGAGCTGGACGCGGCGATCACCTGGCATCCTTCAGATGTAAACCAGGTGACCAGCGGCACCTGCAACTCCTGTATCCAGACGGAATACATTTTTAAGGGAGTGGCCTCCCACGCGGCAGGCGCTCCGGAGTTCGGCCGTTCCGCTCTGGACGCGGTGGAAGTTATGAACATGGGCGTGCAGTTCTTGAGAGAGCACATGCCGGATTCTGCCAGAATCCACTACGCCATCACCGACGCCGGCGGAAATTCTCCGAACGTGGTGCAGCCCCACGCCAGAGTGCTCTATATGGTGCGCTCTATGCTGGCAAAGGACGCTCTGGCACTGCAGGCCAGAGTGGACAAGATCGCTCAGGCGGCGGCCATGATGACAGAGACGGAAGTGAAGAAGCAGTTTATTGACGGCTGTTCCAATACGGTGCCCAACAAGGTGCTGGAGCAGCTTCTGTGGGATAATTTCAACGAGGTGGGCGTGCCGTCCTATACGCCTGAGGAATTTGACTACGCGAAGAAGATCATGGATTCCTATGAGATGAAGAGCGACAGCCTGCCTGGGGCAGCCTGCGACGAGGATGCGGACATCGCGGCGTTTGTGGATGAGAAGACGGAGCACGGCACCCGCCCCTTAAACGACTTCCTGATTCCCTACCACTACAGCGAGAAGCAGAGAGCCGGCTCCACAGACGTGGGCGATGTCAGCTGGCTGACGCCCACCGCGCAGATCAACGTTGCCTCCTTCGTGTCGAAGGCGCCGGGCCACAGCTGGCAGAACGTCTCCTGCGGCCATACTTCCATCGGCCACAAGAGCGTGATCACCGCCGGAAAAGTTCTGGCTGCCACGGCCATGGATCTGTTTGAGAAGCCGGAGATCCTGAAGGCGGCGAAGGCGGAATTTGAGAAAAAGGCAGCGGGCGGATATTACTGCCCCGTTCCGGAAGACGCCGTTCCGGTGGTGCCTGGACAGTAGAAAAATGCGGAGCAGACTGCCGTAAAGGCGGTCTGCTCGTTTTGATTAGCGGGAAATTTCCCACATAATCGTTAAAAAAATAACACTATCAATGGGAGTTCGGGGAGATTTTTCAGCTGGAAAACCGGTTTTCCGCGCTTCATTCCGGCGGCCGGCCTTAAATTTTTTAAGATTGGTTGCAGAGGTTTCCCGTTCCGTTTAAAATAGATATAACTGCAGAACTGCCTTCAGAGAGGAGAAAAAGGTAAAAATAACCAAAAAATCCGCTGGTTCCTGTGAAATATCCACAAACCCCACAATTGACATTTTTTTAACGGTAATATATAATTAAAATCGTTAAATAAATAACGAAGAAACAAATAACCATCATAAAAACAATCAGTAGGAGGATGAATCATGGCAAAGGAAAAGACCGTACAGGTACCAGAAATCATCGACAATGTGGATGCTCTGGTTGCGAAGATGAAGGCGATGAGAGAAGCCCAGAAAGTATTCGCAACTTATACCCAGGAGCAGGTAGACAAGATCTTTTATGAGGCAGCAAAGGCAGCGAACCAGCAGAGAATCCCGTTGGCAAAGATGGCGGTCGAGGAGACCGGCATGGGCGTTGTGGAAGACAAGATCATCAAGAACCACTATGCAGCAGAGTACATTTACAACGCTTACAAGAATGTGAAGACCTGCGGAGTGATCGAGGAGGACAAGGCGTTCGGAATCAAGAAGATCGCTGAGCCTCTGGGACTGATCGCTGCGGTTATTCCCACCACGAACCCGACTTCTACTGCGATCTTTAAATGTCTGATCGCGTTAAAGACCAGAAACGCCATCATCATCTCCCCCCATCCCCGTGCAAAGAAGTGCACCATCGCGGCGGCGAAGGTTGTGCTGGACGCGGCTGTGAAGGCAGGAGCTCCCGAGGGCATCATCGGATGGATCGACGTTCCCAGCCTGGATCTGACCAACGAGGTTATGAGAAGCTCTGACACGATCCTGGCAACCGGCGGCCCCGGCATGGTAAGAAGTGCTTACTCTTCCGGAAAACCGGCTCTGGGCGTAGGCGCCGGCAACACCCCGGTGATCATCGATGACACGGCAGATGTGAGACTGGCTGTAAACTCCATCATCCACTCCAAGACTTTCGACAACGGCATGATCTGTGCTTCCGAGCAGTCTGTGACCGTTCTGGAGCCGGTGTACGACGCGGTGAAGAAAGAGTTCCAGGCCAGAGGCTGCTACTTCTTAAAGCCGGATGAGCTGGACAAAGTGAGAAAGACTATTATCATCAACGGCGCTGTAAACGCCAAGATCGTAGGCCAGCCGGCAGCAAAGATCGCCGCTATGGCAGGCGTGACCGTTCCGGAGACCACAAAGATCCTGATCGGCGAGGTAGAGTCTGTAGACATTTCCGAGGAGTTCGCTCATGAGAAGCTGAGCCCGGTTCTGGCAATGTACAAGGCAAAGACCTTCGACGAGGCTCTTGAGAAAGCTGAGAGACTGGTAGCTGACGGCGGTTACGGACATACGTCTTCCTTATATATCAACGTAAACGAGAAAGAGAAAATGGCTAAGCATGCGGCTGCCATGAAGACCTGCCGTATTCTGATCAATACTCCTTCTTCCCAGGGCGGTATCGGAGATCTGTACAACTTCAAGCTCACTCCGTCTCTTACCCTTGGATGCGGTTCCTGGGGCGGCAACTCCGTTTCCGAGAACGTGGGCATCAAGCATTTGCTGAACATCAAGACAGTTGCGGAGAGGAGAGAGAATATGCTGTGGTTCAGAACACCTCAGAAGGTATACTTCAAGAAAGGCTGCATGCCGGTAGCGCTCAACGAGCTGAGAGACGTGCTGGGCAAGAAGAGAGCATTCCTGGTAACAGACAGCTTCTTATATATGAATGGATATACCAAGCCGATCACTGACAAGTTAGACGAGCTGGGAATCGTTTACACCACCTTCTCCGATGTTCAGCCTGACCCGACCCTGGCAAACGCACAGGCCGGCGCAAAGGCTATGGACGCTTTCAAGCCGGATGTGATCATCGCTTTAGGCGGCGGTTCCGCTATGGACGCGGCAAAGATCATGTGGGTAATGTATGAGCATCCGGAAGTGGATTTCCAGGATATGGCAATGCGCTTCATGGATATCCGGAAGCGTGTATACACCTTCCCGAAGATGGGTGAGAAGGCTTACTTCGTAGCAATCCCCACCTCCTCCGGTACCGGTTCTGAGGTAACTCCTTTCGCCGTTATCACCGATCAGGAAAGCGGAGTGAAGTACCCGCTGGCTGACTACGAGCTTCTTCCCAACATGGCAATCGTGGACACCGACAACATGATGAGCCAGCCCAAGGGCCTGACCAGCGCATCCGGTGTGGACGTTCTGACCCACGCTCTGGAGGCATATGCGTCCATTATGGCAACGGATTACACCGACGGCCTTGCGTTAAAGGCAATGAAGAACGTGTTTGACTACCTGCCCACCGCTTACAATGACGGCAGCAATGTGGAAGCCCGCCAGAAGATGGCAGACGCATCCTGTATGGCTGGTATGGCATTTGCCAACGCTTTCCTGGGACTGTGCCACTCCATGGCTCACAAGCTGGGCGCTTACCATCACCTGCCCCACGGCGTTGCCAACGCCCTGTTAATCTCCATGATCGTGGAGTACAACTCCGCGGATGTTCCCACCAAGATGGGTACCTTCCCGCAGTATGAGTATCCCCATGCAAAGGCAAGATACGCAGAGTGCGCACGTTTCTGCGGCATTCAGGCCAAGGATGACGACGAGGCTGTGAAGAAGCTGATCGAGAAGATCGAGGACTTAAAGAAGGCAGTCGGCATTAAAGCCACCATTAAGGATTACGGTGTGGATGAGAAGTATTTCCTGGATACCCTGGATGAGATGGTTGAGAACGCATTTGACGATCAGTGTACCGGCGCCAACCCCAGATATCCGTTGATGAGTGAGATCAAGGAGATGTACCTGAGAGCTTACTACGGCAAATAAATAAGGGAGAAGGAAAGGAGAACGCAATATGAAAACAGATAACGTATTGGCAACCCGCCCCCACAAAGTGATCTACCGGGACGGAGACAAGGTCTGGAAGGTATTTGACGCAAACTATCCGAAGACGGATGTACTGAATGAGGCTTTAAACCAGGCGAGAGTGGAGGAAACGGGACTTCCCATTCCGAGAGTGCACGGAGTAACGGTAAACGAAGAAGGAAAATGGGCGATCATCTCTGACTATATCGAGGGCGAGACTCTGGCGGAGAAGATGGCAAAGGATCCGGAGAACGTGGAGAAGTACATGAAGCAGTTTGTGGAGATCCAGCTGGAGATCCATGACAAGACGGCTCCGCTGCTCAACAAGATGAAAGACAAGATGAGCGTGCGCATCAACAGCTTAAAGGCAGTGAACGCTACCACCCGCTACGAGCTGAGCACCCGTCTGGAGAGCATGCCCAAGCACAAGAAAGTGCTTCACGGAGACTACAACCCCACCAACGTGGTGATCGATAAGGACGGAAAATACTACATCCTTGACTGGTCCCATGCGACCCAGGGCAACGCCTCCTCAGACGCCGCCACCACCTACCTGCTTCTGACCCTTCAGGATCCGAAGCTGGCGGAGATGTACATGAACATGTTCTGCGACATGAGCGATACTGCAAAGCAGTACGTGCAGAGATGGCTTCCCATCGTGGCTGCTTCCCGCCTGACGAAGGCAATTCCGGAAGAGAAAGAGCTTCTGGAGAAGTGGCTGGATGTTGTAGAGTACGAATAAAGAAACAGAATATGAATATACGAAAACAGGTCCTCTGTCCGAGGACCTGTTTTTGTCATATGGACAAATGCTTTTTCAAAGCATGGATCGTATCCAGAAGGAAACGCTGTTCATTTTCGCTTAGATTCTCAACGGCCCGGCAAAGTTCCTGAAAGGCTTCTGTCTGGGGCTGTTTTGGTGTGAAGGTATCTTTTCCCACAAGAGTGTCCAGAGAAACATCGAGGGCATCGGCGATCAGTATGGCATTGCCTATTGTGGGACTCTTTTTTCCATTGATGTAGTCGGACATAAGGGAAGTCTGGATTCCTGTCATCCTACATAAGTCGGCCTGCCTTAATTTTTTTTCATTCAGCAATTTTTTTAAAATTTCCTGAAAGTTCATAATATCCCCCTATTAAATATTAACATTTGTGAGTATTATCGTCAATATTTTATTGACAAAATCACTAAAGTGAATATAATATATAATATAAGCTCACAAAAGATAGTAAAAAGGGGAGATGAGTATGAAATACCCGAAAATATGGTCTGAAATGAAAGCGGCGGGGATTTCTTTGCCGGCTATGTCTTCCAGTTTAGGGATTCAAAACGAAATTTTTCGGGATAAGCTGCTTGGAAGAAAAGAATTTACCCTGGCGGAAGTGGAACAGATTGGGGATATTTTAAAATGTTCGCTGGACTATCTGGTGGATCATGAACGGAAAACAGAAAGTATTCTGAAGATGGGATGTGGACTTGAGAACAAAATCAAAGAAATGGAAAATGTCCGATATAAGCGTAAAGTTTATATAAAAATCAGGAAAAGGGGGAGATGGATTAAGTACAATATCGTAGATACGGGAAAAGAAAGAAGATGAAGAATAAACAGGAAAAGGGGGTGCTGCTGAAAAATCAGCGGAATTTTTTTACATCAATAGTTAAGCTGATTAATTATAATGCAGGTGTATATTGTAGCAGCTTTTCAATAAGAAAAATACGCACTGGCTTTATCTCTGGGGGTTGGATGATAGAGCTGGAAAAAGAAAAGCTGCCGTCATTTCGAGAGATCGGAATTATTTGAGGAGGTATTTATGGAGCAGACAAATACAGCAAAACAAAGTTCAACAAAACAACTGAAGCAGGTTCTGGGGTTTGGGGATCTGATGGGCGCGGCAGTGGGACAGATTATTGGTGCAGGAATTATGACTCTTCTGGGGTCTGCCATAGCCATGACCGGACGGTCAGTTCCTCTCGCATTTTTGATTGCCGCGGGTATCACAGTATTTCAGTATCTTCCGCTGATTTTGATCAGCGGCACGGTCCGGCTCAGAGGCGGAAATTATACTATGGTGGCGATGCTTGCAGGCAAACGTTTTGCCGGTGCTTACAGTATTATTTTTGTATTCAGCAATCTGAGCCTGTCCATGTACGCATTGTCGTTTTCTGATTATTTTCTGTCTCTGTTTGGCTGGAGCGGAGGATATAATCAGCAGATCGTGGCGTTTGTAGTACTGACGCTGTTTTTTGTGCTGAATTGTATGGGGATTGATAAATTTGCAAAAGTGCAGAACATTATCGTTGTCCTGCTGGTAGTTGCCCTGGGAGCCTTTGCCGTATTCGGCATCGGAGAGATCAAGCCGGGATATATGGATCCGGATTCCTGGATGACAGGCGGAGTGACAGGGCTTTTGCAGGCGGGAGGTCTTCTCACCTTTGCAGTAGGAGGCGGCAGCTGTGTGGTAAATCTTTCGGGAGAGGCGAAGCATCCTACAAGGGATATTCCGATCGTTATGATCGTATCAACACTCTGTGTGGCAGTTCTGTATGGTTTTATATCCGTGATCGCGGCCGGAGTATTCCCGGTGGAACAGGTGGCTGGAGAAAACCTTTCTCTGGTGGCAAAAGAAATTCTCTCAGCACCTCTGTATATTTTCTTTATGGTATGCGGTGCAGGATTTGCTTTAATATCCACTCTGAACTCGCAGTTTGCGTGGGCACCGAAGCCTACCATGCAGGCGTGTGACGATGGGTGGCTGCCGGCCGGATTGGCTAAGCTGTCCAAATGGAATACACCCATTATTATTTTGACGATTCTGTATGTGCTGGGATCTGTGTGTATTCTTACGGGGCTGAGCGTATCTGTTCTGGGCAACATGAGTCTGGTGGCGAGCGGTGTTCTGACCCTGATGATTAATGCGAAAGTTTACAAACTTCCGGAGGTAGTGCCGGATGAATGGGCCGTCTCGAAATTCAGAGTGGGAAAAGGCGCCCTCCGTCTGGTGACGGTTTTGGGGTCAGCAGCTTCGCTGCTTTCTGTTTATCTGAATGCGACAACGCTTTCCACAGGACTTTTGCTGCTGAACGTGGTGGTAATCGCGGCGGCATTCATTTTTGCGGCCCTGCGCGGGAAACAGGCGCATGTTGAAATCAGTTATGAGAAGGCATAAAGTGAGGCAGGCGGATGTTATCCATGGAAATCATTAAGCTGGCAGTTGTTTTTGCTATTATTATTGCCGTAATGTGGATGAAGAAGCCCATGTGGGCCGCTGTAGTGGCAGCTTCGGTCGGAGCAGTGATCCTTTACGGGCTGAGTCCTGAGCGGACTGCTGGAGCGGTCTGGACGGGAGCTACCAGCTGGGCTACGTTAGAAACTCTGCTTGTGTTCTATTCGATTACATTTCTTCAGAGAATGATGGAGAAGAGAAAGAATCTCAGCAATGCCCAGACGGCTCTCAATGGAATCTTTAACAATAATCGGGTAAACGCGTCCATTGTGCCCTTTCTTTTGGGAATGCTGCCGGCTGCCAGTACGGTTCTGATCTGCGGCCCTATCGTGCGGGCCAGTGTGAAAGATTCCCTGAATACGGAAGAAAAAGCATGCGTTACTTCCTATTATCGGCATATTTCGGAGAGCTTTCTCCCTACCTATACCAGTATATTCATTGCTATCACCATCACCGGCGGAAGGGTGAATGCGGCACAGTTTCTCGCTGCCATGGCGCCGATGGTCATATCTCTTATGGGGATCGGGTGGCTGGTCTATCTGAGAAAAGTGCCGAAGGATACTGGGATGGTGCCGGATCATCCGAAGAGCTATTACTGGAAATTGCTGGCGCAGAGCGTGTGGGCAATCGGGCTGACAATCCTGCTGATTCTTTTTGCGGGATTGCCGGTGTGGGGAGCGGTATGGATCTGTATTGCCATTAATGTGTTTGTGAATCACTTTACGGCCGGAGAATTAATTCCTTTTTTGCGGACAGCTTTTGAAGGGCGTTTGCTTTTGTCCACCTGGCTGATCATGATATTTAAGGAGATCCTGACGGAAACAGGGGTGATTTCCGCTCTGCCCCAGATGTTTGCAGCTTTGGCGATTCCGGAATTTTTGATTTTTACTTTGATCTTTCTGTTTGGGACGATTGTGGCAGGGACACAGGCGATGATTGTTTTGTGCATGCCGATGGCCATGGAGGCTGTGGCGCCCGGCCATACGGGCCTTGCACTGTTCGTGCTGCTGATGTGCGTAACCTATGCGGCAATGCAGCTGTCTCCTACGCATATCTGCCTGATCATGTGTGCGGAAGATTATAAGGTATCTTTAGGAGCCATGATAAAAAAGACGGTTCCTCTGGTGGGGATATTTATTGCAGTGGCAATAGTTTATTACGGCCTGCTCAGTCTGGCAGGTTTTTAACACAAATGAAAGGAAGGTATTAGTTTATGAAGTACGATTTCACGTCAATTATGGATCGAAGAGGAAAAGATGCCATCGCAGTGGATGGTCTGGGATGCAACCCCGGTTTTGCTCCGGATAAGCCGGAGGAGGGATTTGATATTATTCCCATGTGGGTGGCTGATATGAATTTTCCTACGGTACCCACGATACCGGAGGCCATTATAGAGCGGACCAAGCATCCGGCATACGGCTATTTTTCACCGCGGAAAGAGTACTTTGATTCTATTATCCGGTGGCATGAAACCAGAAACGGAGTGACTGGACTTACGAGAGAATGTATTGGCTATGAGAACGGCGTTCTGGGCGGTGTGATCAGCGCCATGGGTGTGCTCTGTTCTAAAGGCGGCAGCGTGCTGATCCACAGACCCACTTATATCGGATTTACCAACTGCCTGAAGAACAACGGATATGACATTGTACATACAGATCTGGTAAAAGATAAAGATGGTGTGTGGAGAATGGATTATGAAGACATGGAAAAGAAGATCGTGGAGCATAAGATCCATGCGGCAATCTTTTGTTCACCTCATAATCCATGCGGCCGTGTGTGGGAGAGATGGGAAATTGAAAAGGCCATGGAAGTTTATAAGAAACATGACGTGATAGTGATTTCTGACGAAATCTGGTCAGACATCATCACTGCAGGGCACAAGCACATTCCTACTCAGAGCGTTTCAGAAGACGCCAGGATGCGCACCATCGCTCTGTATGCCCCGTCCAAAACTTTTAATCTGGCCGGTCTGATCGGAAGCTATCACATTATTTACAACCCCTATCTCAGGGACCGGGTGGAAAAAGAATCATCCCTGCCCCATTATAATGATATGAATGTTCTTTCCATGCACGCGCTGATCGGTGCCTACAAGCCGGAAGGGTATGAATGGGTGGACGAACTGTGCCAGGTTATTACGGGAAATATTGATTTTGCATGTCAATATATTAAAGAGCATTTCCCGGGAGTGGAGGTATCCCGGCCGGAAGGAACCTATATGCTGTTTTTGGACTGTACGGAATGGTGCAGGACACACGGAAAAACCATTGACTGGGTGGAGAAAGCAGGCTGGAATGTGGGAGTTGCCTGGCAGGATGGACGGATGTTCCACGGACCCTGCCACATCCGGATGAATCTGGCTCTCCCGCTGTCCAGAGTTCAGGAAGCGTTTGAACGTCTGGACCGGTATGTATTTAACAGGGAAGATGAAGAATAGAAGATGGTAGAAAAGAGACTGTCCTGAATAATGTTTTTAGGACAGTCTCTTTGTATCAATGAAATATTTCCTGCTTGAAATGGTTTCCCATGACTGGCGGCAATTAATTTATTTACATAAGTACAAATATTTTTCTCAAACAATGACTCGATGATCGAGAGAATCATTTTAATCTGTAATAGCAAATGTTCTTTCCGGCACCCTCTCGTTTCAATTCTCCGGCGGCCACCAATTTCCGCAGCGCCCCCTCAATGGAGCTGATACTGAGTGAAGGGCAGAGTTCCCGGATGTCCTGCTTCGTAAATCGGCCGATTTTTTCCATGGTAGCCCGGCACACGGTCTCCAATGCAGGGAGTTTAGTTTCCACCAGAGCAAAGCGATCTTCAAAGTCTTTGTAAGCAGAGAGAATGGTTCCCAGCAGATACTTGATAAATGGAACCACATCTTCAATACCTTCGTGCCACCCGATCTGCGTCTGGCCCAGGGCATCATAATAGAGGTCCTTGTTTTTGGTGATCTTGGCTTCCAGCGAGATATACTTACCCACATAAAATCCGCTGCGGCAGAGCAGCAGCGCAGTCAGCAGACGGCTCATTCTGCCGTTGCCATCGCTGAAGGGGTGAATACAGAGAAAGTCGTGGATGAACACGGGGATGACGAGCAGCGGTTCCACTTCCATGTTGCCGATCACCCGATTGTATTCCTCGCAGATCCTGTCCAGGGCCTCCGGCGTTATTCCTTCACCAGCACCTTCTCGATGGCGCCGATGTACATGGTGTGGTAGTCCCGGTCGCTGTACCAGCGGCTGTCGTTTTCCTTCACGTCGAAGCCGTCGGGGGAGAGAAAGGAGTGGTACTGCTTGCGGCAGACAAAGATCAGCTTCGCCTCCTCAAAGGCCGCCGCGCCGCCGGCGTCGAAAGGAGTCAGGCCGGCTTCCCGGATCTTGTCTCTGTCCCGGCCGGATACGGTTCCGCATAAGTTTAAGGCCGGCCGGAAGGCTTCATCGAAGATGGAGATGGTGAAAAGATCTTCCCGGTCCACAAACTCCTTGGTGTAGCGGGACTGGCGGATATAGGCGGTGACGGAGGGCTTTCCCCACATGATTCCCATGGCGCCCCAGCTGGCGGTCATGGTGTTGCAGCGGTCTGCCGGACCGGCGGTGATCAGCATCCACTCTTTTCCGATGGCGGTAAATGGATTGAGGTTCAGTTCTTCCGGTTTTACTTCTTTAAATGACATAATAAAGACTCCTTTAAAATTTTCTGAGATTTTACAGCATCCTACGGCTAAATATTAACATCTGCAGGCGGCGCCGTCAATCTTCCGCCCGTCCGGCTCTGTCGCATCCTGTCGCCCATTTCCCACTGTTTGGCCGCTATTTTGCTTGACAAACGGTGGGCCATTGACTATTATTATTTTGAATATCAAACTTTTAACTGAAAACGCTTATTTTAACGGGAAAAATGCTATGGTAATGAGAATATTGGGAACCGGCGCTTATGTGCCGGAACGAATTGTGACAAATGATGATCTGGCTCAGATCGTGGAAACCAGCGATGAGTGGATCAGCACCAGGACAGGAATCCGGCAGCGGAGGATCTCCCAGGGAGAGGGGACCAGCTTTATGGCAGCTGAGGCGGCAAAAAAGGCGCTTGAGCAGTCAGGCGTAAAGCCGGAAGAGCTGGATCTGATCCTTCTGGGGACGTCCACCCCGGATAACTGCTTTCCCAGCGGAGCCTGTGAGGTCCAGGGAGCGGTTGGAGCGGCAAATGCGGTGGCATATGACATCAGCGCAGCCTGCTCCGGCTTTATTTTTGCCCTGAATACGGCTCAGGCATTCTTCGAGGCGGGAATTTACAAAACGGCCCTGATCATCGGCTGCGATGTGCTCAGCAAGATCGTGGACTGGGAGGACCGGAGCACCTGCGTGCTGTTCGGCGACGGAGCCGGAGCCGTGGTGGCCAGAGCGGAGGAGGGAAAAGCCTTTTCCATGGTCATGGGTTCTGACGGCAGCCGGGCGTCCTCCATGGAGTGTCCTTCCAGGACCAATGACAATTTCCTTACGGGAAAGAAGCCCCAGGCGGGATTTACCACCATGGACGGCCAGGAGATTTTCCGCTTCGCGGTGAAGAAGGTGCCGGAGTGCACGGAGGAACTGCTGGAGAAAAACGGCGTCGGCCGGGAGGAAATCAAGTATTTTGTGCTGCATCAGGCCAATTACCGGATTGTGGAGGCCATCGCCAAGAGAATGAAGCTGCCTCTTGAGCGCTTCCCCATGAATATCGAACGGTACGGCAATACGTCCGGGGCCACCATCCCGATTCTTCTGGATGAGTTAAACCGGGAAGGAAAGCTCCTGCGGGGAGACAAGATTGTCCTGGCGGGCTTTGGAGCGGGCCTTACCTGGGGAGCGAGCCTGCTTGAGTGGTAACGGGGTGCCCGGTCGGCAGAAAACCTGTTTCTTTATGAAAAAAAGGATAGAAAACGGTACGGCCGTTTGCTATAATAGATTATTGAAATACAAAAAAACAAAATAAACCAAAAGGAGATTAAAACCATGTTAGAGAAAATGAAAGAGATGATCGCAGAGCAGTTAGGAGTAGACGCAGACAGCGTAACTGAGGCTTCTTCCTTCAAAGAGGACCTGGGAGCAGATTCCCTGGATTTATTTGAGCTGGTAATGGCACTGGAGGATGAGTACTCTGTAGAGATTCCGGCTGAGGAGCTGGAGAAGCTGACCACTGTTGGCGCCGTTATGGATTACTTAAAGGCAAAGGGTGTAGAGGATTAATGAAAACCAGAATTACAGAACTTCTCGGAATTGAACATCCGATCATCCAGGGCGGTATGGCCTGGGTGGCGGAATATCATCTGGCATCTGCCGTGTCCGAGGCAGGCGGACTTGGCCTGATCGGCGGTGCCAACGCTCCCGGCGAGGTTGTCCGGGATTATATCCGCAAGACAAAAGAGCGCACAAGCAAGCCGTTCGGCGTCAACGTTATGCTTATGAGCCCTCATGCGGATGATGTGGCGAAGGTTGTTGTGGAAGAGGGCGTGAAGGTCGTCACCACAGGAGCCGGAAACCCGGGCAAGTACATGGATATGTGGAAATCTGCGGGAATCAAGGTGATCCCGGTGGTTGCCAGCGTGGCTCTGGCCAAGATGATGGAGAGGGCCGGCGCCGACGCCGTGGTGGCTGAGGGAACTGAGTCCGGCGGCCATATCGGAGAGGCGACCACCATGACTCTGGTGCCCCAGGTTGTGGACGCTGTGAACATCCCGGTGATCGCGGCCGGCGGAATCGCCGACGGCAGAGGAATCGCGGCGGCATTTATGCTGGGCGCTGAGGCTGTGCAGATCGGAACACGGTTTGTAGTGGCCAAGGAGTCCATTGTCCATGAAAACTACAAGCAGAGGATCATCAAGGCAAAAGATATTGACTCCACCGTGACCGGCAGAAGCCACGGCCATCCGGTGCGCTGCCTGAGAAATCAGATGACCAGGGAGTACAACAAACTGGAGAGCGAAGGAAAGTCCTTCGAGGAGCTGGAGTACCTGACCCTCGGCACCTTGAGAAAGGCTGTGCAGGAGGGAGATGTGACCCACGGAACCGTTATGGCGGGTCAGATTGCGGGAATGATCAACAAGGAGCAGACCTGCAAGGAAATGATTGATGAAATGATGGCGCAGGCAGAAGCGCTTTTAAAAGGAGCCAGATAAGAAATATGAGTAAGATTGCATTTATTTTCCCGGGCCAGGGCGCGCAGAAAGCCGGGATGGGTAAAGATTTTTATGAGGAAACCAGCACCGGCAGAGAAGTGTTTGACCGGGCCAGCGAGCTTTTGGGATTTTCCATGCCGGAGCTCTGCTTTACGGAAAACGACAGACTGGATATCACGGAGTACACGCAGGCGGCTATGGTGACTGCCAGTATTGCGATGATGAAGGTGCTGATGGAGGAAACCGGCATCCGTCCGGATGTGGCAGCGGGCTTAAGCCTGGGAGAATACTGCGCTCTTTACGCAGCAGGCGTGATGAGCGCAGATGATGCAATCACCACCGTGAGAAGAAGAGGCATCCTGATGCAGGAGGCCGTTCCGGTGGGCGTCGGCGCTATGGCGGCAGTGCTGGCTATGGCGGCGGAAAAGATTGAGGATGTCATAAAGGACATTCCGGACGTATGGATCGCCAATTACAACTGCCCGGGGCAGATTGTGATTTCGGGAAAGAAAGAGGCAGTGGAGCTTGCCTGTGAAAAGCTCAAGGAAGCCGGGGCAAAGAGAACGGTGATGCTAAACGTCAGCGGACCTTTCCACTCCGGAATGCTTACGGAAGCAGGAAAGAAGCTGGGAGAATTTCTGGAGAATGTGGAGATTTCTGATCCGCAGATTCCCTATGTGGCAAATGTGACAGCTTCTTATGTGACGGACAAGGCAGAGGTAAAAGACCTTCTTGCCAGACAGGTTTCCTCGTCTGTGCGCTGGGAGCAGAGCGTGAGAGCGATGCTGGCGGACGGCGTGGACACCTTTATTGAAATCGGACCGGGCAAGACCCTGGCCGGATTTATGAGGAAGATCACAAGAGACGTAAAAGTCGTAAATATAGAGACGCTGGACGATGTGAAGGCGTTAAAGGAGAACGGTCTGTAAAGACCAGGGGTTTTAGGAGGTAGTATAATGCTGGAGAACAAGGTGGCGCTCGTTACAGGCGCCAGCCGCGGCATCGGACGGGCCATCGCTGAGAGGCTGGCAAAGGACGGAGCCACGGTGATCGTCAATTACAACGGCTCCAAGGACAAGGCAGAGGCCGTGGTAAAGGAGATCGAAGAGGCAGGCGGAAAGGCAGAGGCATACCAGTGCAGCGTGGCGGATTTTGCCGGCGTGGAGGAGATGATGAACTACGTCATCAAGACCTACGGACGGATCGACATCCTGGTAAACAACGCCGGGATCACCAGAGACGGACTTCTCATGAAGATGTCCGAGGAGGACTTTGACGCGGTGATCGCCACGAACTTAAAGGGCGCGTTCAACTGCATGCGCCATGTGGCCCGCCAGATGATCAGACAGAGAGGCGGACGGATCATCAACATCTCCTCCATTTCCGGAGTGATGGGAAATGCAGGACAGATGAACTACGCCGCGTCCAAGGCCGGAGTGATCGGCATGACAAAGACAGCGGCCAGAGAGCTGGCCAGCCGGGGCATCACGGTGAACGCCATCGCCCCCGGATTTATCACCACGGACATGACGGACGTGCTGTCCGATTCCGTGAAGGAGAGCCTGCTGGCCCAGATCCCCATGAAAGCCATGGGAGAGCCGGCGGATATTGCGGGAACGGCGGCATTTCTGGCCTCCGACGACGCAAAGTACATTACGGGACAGGTTATCAATGTAAACGGCGGCATGGCCATGTAAGCCGGGCATTGAGGTTTGAAGGAGAAGTTTTATGAAGAGAAGAGTAGTAGTGACCGGAATGGGAGCTATCACCCCCATCGGCAACGACGTGGAGACGTTTTGGAACAGTCTGAAGAACGGAACGGTGGGCATCGGGCCGATCGACACCTTTGACACCACGGACTTCAAGGCCAAGCTGGCTGCCCAGGTCAAGAATTTTGACCCGAAGCAGTACATGGACAACAAAGCGGCCAGAAGAATGGAGCGCTTTTCCCAGTTTGCAGTGGCTGCGGCCAAAGAGGCGCTGGAAGATGCGGGCATTGACATGACGAAGGAAGATCCCTACCGGGTAGGCGTCAGCGTAGGTTCCGGCATCGGCGGACTGGACGCCATCGAGAGAGAGACAAAGAAGATGATCGAGAAGGGACCGAGCCGGATCAATCCCCTGCTGGTGCCCCTGATGATCAGCAATATGGCTGCCGGAAATATCGGCATCCAGTTTGGATTAAAAGGCAAGAACATCAACGTGGTGACAGCCTGCGCCACGGGAACCCACTCCATCGGCGAGGCGTTCCGCTCCATCCAGTACGGTGAGGCGGACGTGATGGTGGCCGGCGGTTCCGAGGCCAGCATCACCCCCATCGGCATTGCAGGCTTTGCAGCGCTGACGGCTCTCAGCACGTCTGAGGACCCGAAGCGTGCGTCTATCCCCTTTGACAAGGAGAGAAACGGATTTGTCATGGGCGAGGGAGCCGGAATTGTAGTTCTGGAGTCCTTAGAGCACGCTCAGGCAAGAGGCGCGAAGATCTACGCGGAGCTGGGCGGCTACGGAGCCACCTGCGATGCTTACCACATCACCTCCCCGGCGGAGGACGGCAGCGGCGCGGCCAAAGCCATGGAAGTGGCGATCGCCGACGCGGGTCTGACCCCTGCTGACGTGGACTATGTAAACGCTCACGGCACCAGCACCCACCACAACGACCTGTTTGAGACGAAGGCCATCAAGCTGGCTCTGGGAGAGCACGCCTACGAGGTAAAGGTGAACTCCACCAAGTCCATGATCGGCCATCTGCTGGGAGCAGCAGGCGGCGTGGAGTTTATCGCCTGCGTGAAATCCATCGAGGACGGCTTCGTTCATGTGACGGCCGGTCTGGAGAAGGACGACGAGGAGTGCGATCTGGACTACGTAAAGGGACAGGGAGTGGCTATGGATGTGAACTGCGCCATCTCCAATTCTCTGGGATTCGGAGGCCACAACGCCACTCTGCTGGTGAGAAAATTCGTGGAGGAGTAAGCTATGGAAATCAAAGAAATCATTCAGCTGATTGAAGCGGTGTCAGAGAATTCGCTCACCAGCTTTGAGTTAGAGCAGGGAGATACAAAAATCTCCATCAAGAAGAAGGGACCGAAGGTAGTGCGGGTGGCCGGAACGGCCGGAAACGCTGCCGGCACGGCGGAGGAGATCGTCACCGTTCTGGACAGCCAGGCAGAGCCTGCAGCTGAGCCGAAGAAGGCGGACATCCACTCTGACAAGGTAGTCACCTCTCCTCTGGTGGGAACCTTCTACAGCGCGTCCTCCCCGGACGCGGAGCCTTTCGTGAAGGAAGGAGATACGGTAAAGAAGGGTCAGGTTCTGGGCATTATCGAGGCCATGAAGCTGATGAACGAGATCGAGAGCGAATACGACGGCGTGATCGAGGCTGTCTTAGTGGGCAACGAGGAAGTTGTGGAGTACGGCCAGCCGCTGTTCCGCATCCGCTGACGGGAAAACTGAATCAGAAACTGAAGTTGGTACGAAAAAACGGGATCTGTCTGGGTCCCGTTTTCAAAACCGGCAGATAAAGGGGGACCGGGTCTTCTGACTTTCCGGCCTTCAGTCATGGGTGCCTGCGCAGGACACAGCGGTGCGGCCCGGACCTGCCGGATATAAGGAGAAGAAAATATGCTGGGAATTAAGGAAATTGAGGAGATCATTCCTCACAGACACCCGTTTTTGCTGGTGGACTGCATTGAAGAGCTGGAGCCGGGAGTGCGCGCCGTGGGCTACAAGGCCGTGACCTTCCATGAGGATTTCTTCCGGGGACATTTTCCCCAGGAGCCGGTGATGCCGGGCGTGCTGATCGTGGAAGCCCTGGCTCAGACGGGAGCGGTGGCGATCTTAAGCGTGCCGGAGAACAAGGGCAAAGTGGCTTATTTCGGTGCCATCAACAACGCAAAGTTTAAAAAGAAGGTAGTTCCGGGCGACAAGCTGAAGCTGGAGTGCGAGATCATCAAGCAGAAGGGCCCGGTGGGAGTAGGCAAGGCCATCGCCACTGTGGACGGAAAAGTAGCTGTGGCGGCAGAGCTTACATTTATGATTGGTTAAGGGGAGTCCTATGTTTAGTAAGATTTTAGTAGCAAACAGAGGCGAGATCGCAGTGCGCATCATCCGCGCCTGCCGGGAAATGGGAATCAAGACGGTAGCGGTCTATTCGGAGGCAGATAAAGATTCTCTTCACACACTGCTGGCAGATGAGGCCATCTGCATCGGACCGGCTCCGTCCAGCGAAAGCTATCTGAATATGGAGCGAATCATTGCCGCCACTGTGGCCATGAAGGCTGAGGCGATCCATCCCGGTTTCGGCTTTCTCTCTGAGAATGCCAGATTTGCGGAGCTGTGCGAAAAGTGCAACATCGTCTTTATCGGCCCGTCCGCGGAGATCATCAACAAGATGGGCAATAAGTCCGAGGCCAGAAAGACCATGATGGAGGCTGGCGTTCCGGTGGTGCCCGGCACGAAGGAGCCGGTGTACGACGCGGCGAAGGGACTGGAGTTGGCAAAGCAGATCGGTTTTCCGGTGATGATTAAGGCATCCTCCGGCGGCGGCGGAAAGGGCATGAGGATCTCCTGGGGCGAGGAGGATTTTGAGTCCAATTTCAACAACGCTCAGATGGAATCGGTCAAGGGCTTTTCCGACGATACCATGTACATTGAGAAATATATTGAGAAGCCCCGCCATATCGAGTTCCAGATCATGGCGGACAAGTACGGAAATGTGGTGCATCTGGGAGAGAGGGACTGCTCCATCCAGAGACGTCATCAGAAAGTGCTGGAGGAATCTCCCTGCGACGCCATTTCCGATGAGCTGAGAAAGAAGATGGGAGAAACCGCTGTGCGGGCGGCGAAGGCCGTCGGCTATGAGAACGCGGGCACCATCGAATTCCTGCTGGACAAGAACAAAAACTTCTATTTTATGGAAATGAACACCCGTATCCAGGTGGAGCATCCGGTGACGGAGGCGGTGACGGATTTTGACCTGATCAAAGAACAGATCAACATCGCGGCCGGGGAGAAACTGAGTTTTACCCAGGACGATGTGGTGATCCGGGGCCATGCCATTGAGTGCCGCATCAACGCGGAGAATCCGGAGAGAAACTTTATGCCCTGTCCCGGCCTGATCACCAACGTGCACATTCCGGGCGGAAAAGGCGTGCGGGTGGATACCCACATTTACAACAACTACAAGGTGCCGCCGAACTATGATTCCATGCTGTTAAAGCTGATCGTTCACTCCAAAGACCGGGCTACGGCCATCGCCAAGATGCGCAGCGCCCTGGGCGAGCTGGTCATTGAAGGCATCGACACCAATCTGGATTTTCAGTATGAGATCTTAAACAACGAGGCGTTCCAGGAAGGGGATACGGATACCGGCTTTATTCCCCGCTATTTCCCGGACTACTGCAAAGAATAGAAAAAGGATTGGGTGAATCATTATTATGCTGAAAAATATGTTTAAGAAAACATATACGCTGCTGGACACGAAATATAAAAAGTCCGACGAGCCCAGCGTTCCCCAGGGACTCTGGAGAAGGTGCAACAAGTGCGGACAGCCCATTTATGTGGACGACGTAAAGGCAAACTATTACGTATGCCCCAAATGCCACGGATATTTCCGTGTCCACGCGTACCGCCGCATCGAGATGGTTGTGGACGAGGGAACGTTTGAGGAGTGGAATAAGGAAATGCCCTTTGAGAACCCCTTAAATTTCCCGGGCTATGAGAAGAAGGTGAAGGCTGCTAGAGAGAAAACGAAGTTAGACGAGGCGGTTGTCACTGGAAAAGGAAAGATCAATGGAAATGACGCCGTGGTGGCTGTCTGCGATGCTCGTTTTATCATGAGCAGCATGGGCCATGTGGTGGGTGAGAAGATCACCCAGGCCGTGGAGCGGGCGACGGCGGAGAAGCTGCCGGTGATCATCTTTGCCTGCTCCGGCGGGGCCAGAATGCAGGAGGGAATCGTTTCTCTGATGCAGATGGCGAAGACGGCTGCTGCTTTGAAGCGTCACCATGAGGCGGGCCAGCTGTTTATCAGCGTGCTCACCGACCCCACCACGGGAGGAGTAACCGCCAGCTTTGCCATGCTGGGTGATATCATCCTGGCAGAACCGAACGCCCTCATCGGGTTTGCCGGTCCCAGAGTGATCGAGCAGACCATTGGACAGAAGCTGCCGGAAGGCTTCCAGCGGGCGGAGTTTCTGCTGGAGCACGGCTTTGTAGATAAGATCGTGGAGAGGGCACAGTTAAAGGACACGCTGGCTCAGATTCTCTCCATGCACAAAATGCCTTCCAACCCGGCCAGAAGACTGGCTCCGGAGGGAGAGGCGGCGGAGAGTTTCCACAAAAGGATGTCAGACCGGGATCCCTGGGAGACGGTGCAGCTTTCCAGAAACGCGGACCGGCCTACGGCCCTGGACTATATCCACGAGCTGTTTGATGACTTTATGGAGTTCCACGGGGACCGCTGCTTTAAGGATGACGGCGCCATTGTGGGCGGAATCGCCACGTTTAAGGGCGTTCCGGTGACGGTGATCGGCCAGCAGAAGGGCAAGAATACCAAGGAGAACTTAAAGAGAAACTTTGGCATGCCTTCCCCTGAAGGGTACAGGAAGGCTCTGCGCCTGATGAAGCAGGCGGAGACATTCGGCCGGCCGGTGATCTGCTTTGTGGATACGCCGGGCGCGTTCTGCGGAATCGAGGCGGAGGAGAGAGGCCAGGGGGAGGCCATCGCCAGAAACCTGTTCGAGATGTCTGACCTGAAAGTGCCGGTGGTGTCCATCGTGATCGGCGAGGGCGGCAGCGGTGGAGCGCTTGCCATGGCAGTGGCGAATGAAGTCTGGATGATGGAGAACTCCATCTATTCCGTGCTTTCTCCGGAAGGCTTTGCCTCCATTCTGTGGAAGGACAGCAAGAAGGCGCCGGAGGCTTCCAGGGTTATGAAAGTCACGGCCAGAGATCTTTACAAGATGAAAATAATTGAGCGGGTGATTGTTGAGAAGGAACCGGCATCATCCAAAAATATCGCTGTGATCGCCGCGGAGATGCGGCGCGGTCTGGAGGAGTTTTTATCCAGTCATGTGGAGATGACCGGAGAAGAGCTGGCTGCGGAGCGGTATGAGCGATTCAGGAGAATGTGATGGAGAAATTAAAGCCGTTAGTGATAGGTGATTTGACAGCAAGAGTGCCGATTATCCAGGGAGGAATGGGCGTGGGGATCAGCCTCCACTCTCTGGCGGGGGCAGTGGCGAAGGCCGGAGGCATCGGCCTGATTTCCACGGCGCAGATCGGTTTCAAGGAACCGGATTTTCGTCAGAAGCCGCTGGAAGCTAATTTGAGAGCCATCGGAAAAGAGCTTGGGAAGGCCAGGGAGATCGCTCCCGACGGCGTGCTGGGCTTCAACATCATGGTAGCCACCCACGACTACGGGCTGTACGTAAAAGAAGCGCTGAAAGCCGGAGCGGATATCATCGTATCCGGAGCCGGACTTCCGGTGGACCTGCCGGGAATGACAGAGGGATTTAAGACAAAGATTGCTCCCATCGTGTCCACGGCCAAATCGGCCAGTGTGATCTGCAAGCTGTGGGACCGCAAATACAAGAGAGTGCCGGATCTGGTGGTGATTGAGGGACCGCTGGCCGGCGGCCACCTGGGATTTTCCAGGGAGGAGCTTCACCGGCTGGGAGTGGATACTGAGGATGTGCCCGCCACCTACCGCAGGGAGGAATATGAGGCGGAGATCCGCAGGATCCTGGATGTGATCCGGGGCTTTGAGGACAAGTACGGGGTGAAGATTCCCGTGGCTTTGGCCGGGGGAATCTACGACCGGAGCGATGTGGTGCACGCCATGGAGCTGGGAGTGGACGCCGTGCAGGTAGCCACCCGCTTTGTCACCACAGAGGAGTGCGACGCGCCTTACGCCTACAAGCAGGCGTATATCAACGCGAAAAAAGAGGATATTGTGATCACCAAGAGTCCGGTGGGAATGCCGGGGCGGGCGATTATGAATCCGTTTCTGGAGAACGTGGGGAAGACTCCCTTCAAACTGGAGTGGTGCTACCAGTGTCTGGAGCACTGCGACCGGAAGACCATTCCCTACTGCATCACAAAGGCCCTCATCGACGCGGCAGAGGGAGATACGGAAAACGCCCTTCTCTTCTGCGGCAGCAACGCTTACCGGGCGGAGAAGATCGAGACAGTTCCGGATGTGATGAGGGAGCTGTGCGGGGAGTGAGAAAACGGCTTTCGCCGAGATTCCCAAAAAGCCAGCTTTTTAAACAGAATAATTGTGCATTTTTCTCAGGAGAACCGACATTTGTCGGTTCTTTTGTTTGCTCTTCCGCATATCTAAATTGTGAAAAAAAGAGGTTGAAAATGAAACAGGACAGACCAAATATTTTACTGATCACCTGTGATCAGCTGCGCAGCGACTTTGTGGGGTGCTGCGGAGGCAGTTTTATGAAGACGCCGAACATAGACCGTCTGGCGGAGGAAGGCTGCGTATTTGAAAATGCCTACTCGCCCAATCCGGTCTGCATTCCGGCCCGCCACAATCTGCTCACCGGACTTCCGGCCAGATACCACGGCTTTGACGACAATTACTTTGGGGCGGAGGCGAAAGCCTGCCCCTACTACCTGCCCACGTTTCCCCAGGTGCTGAACGACGGGGGATATGAAACGATCGCCATCGGGAAAATGCACTTTCAGCCGGAGAGGCGGGCAGTGGGTTTTGACTATTTTCTGAACATGGATGAGCTCCCCAGAATCCGGGAGGAGGACGACTATGCCATGTATCTGAAGGAGAAAGGCTACGGTCATCTGCAGAGTGTCCACGGTGTGCGGACATGCCTGTACATGCAGCCGCAGCGCTCGTTAGTGCCTCCGGAGCACCACGGCTCCGCCTGGGTGGCGGACCGGGCAATCGAGTATCTGGAGGCTACAAAAGGACGGACGCCTTTCCTTCTGTGGGCGGGATTTATCCATCCCCATCCGCCGTTTGACATTCCGGAAGGCTGGGAGGATCTGTACACGGGAAAAATTCCCGCGCCGGCCCAGTCGAAGACGCCTCTTTCCGCGCTGGCGGAGGAAAACAAGCAGCTGGGCTGCGCCTTCGATGACAAAGTGAAAACCAGGATTCGGGAGCTGTACGCTTCGGCGGTGAGCTTTGCAGATTATCAAATTGGAAGGATCCTGGATACTCTGGACAGACTGGGGCTTGCGGAGAACACCCTGGTGGTATTTACCAGCGATCACGGGGAAATGCTGGGCGATCTGGACACTTACCAGAAATTCCTGCCCTATGACGCATCCGCCAAGATCCCCATGGTGGTTCGCTATCCGGGTCATGTGAAGCCTGGGGAGAGAAGGAGCTATTTTGTGGATCTGAACGATCTGCTTCCCACTTTCCTGGACGAGGCTGGACTGGAGTATCCGGCGGATTACGACCTGCCGGGCGAGTCTATTTTTGTGGGCGACGGCAGAAAGAACCGGAAATACCAGTACACGGAGCACCAGAGAGACAACAAGAGGTGGTGCTGCCTGCGGGATGAGCGGTACAAATACGTGTACTACTATGGAGATGACGAGCAGCTTTTTGATATGAAAGAGGATCCGGCAGAGACGGTGAACCTGTTGTGGGGAGAGGAGATTTCTCCTGAGATCACGGAGGTGAGAGATCGGCTGAAGACGGCTCTTCTGGCATACGAGCGGCGATACGGGCTGAAGGGATATGCCGGGGCGCAAGGGTTCCGGAAAATGGAGCGGTACAAGGCGAAGCCCTATTATGAGACGAACTTCCCCATTTTCCCGTCCATGGCTCTGGAGGAGGAACGGGCGCAGTTTGACGATTACAGCGATGAGATCCTGGTGGCGGTGAAGGATGAGCCGTCGGTCCGGCTGTCCCAGAATCACACGGAGGAGATCCTGAAGGAATACGGAGGCTATTCGGAGGAAAAATTCCGTGAGCTGGAGGAGAAGGCGAAAAAAGCGGGCTGCTGGTAAGAGCTGGAAGAGAAGCCGGCCGGAAAAGCAGGCTGCCGCGAAAAGCTAAAAGAGAAACAGGCCGAAGAAACAGCCGCAAAAGAATGAAAAAACAGAAAAAGGGTCCGCTTTTGCGCGGACCCGGGCGAAAACAGCCGCAGAAAAAGTCCCGGTCACCAGCCGGGACTTTTTGATTATGCCTGATATACAATTTCTCCGCCCAGTACAGTCATCTGGCAGTCCATGACTGTCTCCAGATTCTTTGTGGGATCCTCGGCAAATACAGCCAGGTTGGCTCTCTTGCCGGTTTCGATGGAGCCGTGGGTCTTGTCCACGCCGCACATCTCGGCTGCGACGATGGTTCCTGCTCTTAAGGCATCCCATACGTCCATGCCTGCGTTGGTCATGAGGATCATTTCATAAGCGGTCTTGTCATGAGGATTGAAGGGAGTTCCGGCGTCAGTTCCCAGAACGATCTTCACGCCTGCCTTGTAGGCATTGCGGAAGGTGCTTAAATGATCTTCAAAGGTGGCGTTTACCTTGCGGACTGCGTACTCCGGAATGCCGGCTGCGGTGCCGTTCACCTTGATCCAGTACATGGCGGCCAGAGTGGGAACGTAGAATACGTTGTGCTCCTTCATCCAGTCAAAGCACCAGTCGTCCATATAGAAGCCGTGCTCGATGGAATCCACGCCTGCGCGCAGAGCGTTCTTGATGCCGGTCATGCCCTGGGAATGGGTGCAGGACTTGGCGCCTACCTTGTGGCCCTCGGCGATGGCTGCTCTCAGCTCATCCTCGTCCAGCTGGGGAGATCCGGGCTCTACGCCCTCGGTCATTACGCCGCCGGTTCCCATAACCTTGATCCAGTCAGCGCCGGCGCGAAGCTGTTCTCTGGCTGCCTTCTTGCAGTCGTCTACGCCGTCAGCCTCACGGCCCATCTGCCAGCCGTGTCCGCCGGTCATGCAGATACATTTTCCGGAAACCTGCATATCGGGAGCTACGATTTCCCCCTTCTTTGCCGCGTTTCGGATGTCAATGTCAATATAATCCATACCGCCTACGTCACGGATAAAGGTAACGCCGGTGTTTAAATGCTGACGCAGGTGCTTTAACGCCAGCATGGTGATCTGCGCGTCGCTGCGGTTATAATTTACAGCCGGATCCGGCGGCATGCACATGTGGGTATGGCAGTTGAACAGACCGGGCATCACGTATTTTCCGCCCAGATCGATCACCTGTGCGTCTCCGGCCTCTGCGTCATTTCCGACTGCGGTGATAACGCCGTCCTCAACCAGGACAGAGCCTTCCGTCACGGCTTTGTTTACCACATCCACGATGTGACAGTTGGTGAATAATTTCTTGCTCATGATGACATTCCTCCTTTTTTGATCATTCATATAAAATGACTGCGGAAATCAACATATCCTCGCTGCCCGTATTTTCAATACTATGCCAGTCGCCCGGTTTCATGGAGCCGGCCTGGCCCGCGTGAATAGGTTCTGACTTGCCGTTTACAGTAAAGATCCCCTCGCCCTTCAGCACATAGTAGATTTCCAGGTTTCCCACATGCTGGTGGGAGCCGATGGAGCTGCCAGGATGGAGAGTCACGGACATGATGGATTTGGCGCGGCCCTCAAGCTGCTCGTCCTCCATGGCGATGCGCAGGACTCCTGTGCCCTTGCCGCCGGCCCGGTTCTCAAAGGGAATCACTTTCTCGGTGTAGATCATCGTTTCAGCCTCCTCATGTTGATTTGTACTAATCATACAAAAATTAAACGGAAAAATCAACACATTGACGTATTAAAACGTAAAAAAATATAACAGTTCAGACGGCGGGTAAATAGAGGGGAAAACTGACGTCAAGCTTGCTTGTAAGTAAGTTTTCTCCTCTATTTACACATCGGATGAACATCCGATGCTTCTTGTCCGGCCTATTGGACGGGCAAGAAGATGCCGTCTGAACTGTTGCAAAAAATACAGCAGCCCGGCGGGCACCTGGAACAGCCATAAAACGATCCGCCGGCGCGGGAAAGCATATTTTCGGCGGGTTTCCGCATAGGATAGACCAAAACGGCAGGAAGGTGAGGACAGTGCTGAATTTTTTGTGGGCGGGGATGATGGCAGTGGGAGTGATCTGGGCGGCTTTCTGCGGAACGCTGCCGGAGGTGACGGAGGCGGTGATCAGCTCCGCAAAGGAGGCGGTGACGCTGAGCATCACCATGCTGGGGATCATGGCTTTCTGGAGCGGAATCATGGAGATCGGAAACGGCGCCGGGCTGATCGATGCCCTGACGGGAAAACTGGGGCCGGTGCTGGATTTCCTCTTTCCCGCTCTGGATGAGGATCACCCAGCGCGGAAGCGGATTGCCGCCAATCTCATCGCCAACACTCTGGGACTTTCCTGGGCGGCAACACCCGCCGGGCTGAGGGCCATGAAGGAGCTTGAGAAGCTGGAGGATGACAGGCGGGCCGGGCGATGCCGGGGAATTATCCGGGAGAAGGGGATGGCCGGAAATGAGATGTGCACTTTTCTGATTATCAACATTTCTTCCCTGCAGCTGATCCCCGTAAACGTCATTGCCTACCGCAGCCAGTACGGGAGCGTAAATCCGGCCGCCATCACAGGACCGGCGATCCTGGCCACGGCGGCGAGCACCGCGGCGGCGGTAATATTCTGCCGGATGATGGACCGGTCCGGCCGCAGGAGGACATCAGGTGGGACTGGGGGATAGGGGCAGTCCGTCCCCCGCAAACTTCTCCTTGACCGCCGGATTCCTCTGTGCTACAATAGCTACGCTAAAATTTCGTGTGGATTTTTCAGTTTTACGGCTTTTTTCGCCACACAATCACTATTTTTGTGATTGTGCGGCGTTTTTTTGTGCGGCAGGAAATTTTGTTCCCTGCTGAACAAAGGCGCTCCCCGGGGGCCGCACTGCGGCGGAAAGGGGAATTCTGGCGGGAAAAGAAGATCAAAGAAAGGCGGATGATAAAAGATGAATGAGACATTTATGAAAGAAAAACCGGTGTTTCCGCTGATTTTGTCCATGGCCCTGCCTATGATTATCTCCATGCTGGTGAATTCTCTGTATAATATTGTAGACAGCTTTTTCGTGGCACAGATCAGTGAGGACGCCATGACGGCCCTGTCGCTGGTATATCCGGTGCAGAACCTGATCAACGCGGCCGCCATCGGATTCGGCGTGGGAATCAATGCGGTGATCGCCCTCCATCTGGGAGCCGGAGCGAAGAAGAAGGCGGACGCAGCTGCATTTCACGGGCTGATCCTCTCGGCGGTCCACGGGGTGATCGCCATGGCGGTGAGCATTCTGATCATGCCCTCGTTTCTCAGGATGTTCACCTCGTCGGAGACGGTGATCGACCTGGGCGTGCGCTATTCCAACATCGCCTTCTCCTTCTCCCTGATTATCATGCTGGGGCTGTTTTTTGAGAAGCTCTTCCAGTCTGTGGGAATGATGAAGGAGACGATGATCAGCCTGCTCAGCGGGTGCATCACCAATATCATTCTGGACCCGGTGCTTATTTTTGGAATCGGATTTTTCCCGGAAATGGGAATCGAGGGCGCAGCCCTGGCCACAGGAATCGGACAGGTGGTGACGCTGGTGATCTACCTGGTGCTGTACGCGGTACGGCCCATGTCAGTGCGGATCAGGAAGAAAGAATTTGTCTGGGATGGAAAAATGGCGCTCCGCCTGTACGCGATCGGAATTCCGGCCACGCTGAATCTGGCGCTGTCCTCCCTGCTGGTTTCCTGCTTAAACGCCATGCTGGCGGTCTACTCCCAGAGCTACGTGGTGATTCTGGGCATCTACTATAAGCTGCAGACCTTCCTCTATCTGCCGGCCAACGGCATCGTTCAGGGAATCCGCCCTATTATCGGCTACAACTATGGAGCGGGAGAATATAAGCGGGTGAAGAGCATTTACCGGATCACTCTGGGCTTAAGCGGCCTGATCATGGCTTTTGGAACCATCATCTGCATGACGGCGGCGGGACCGTTGATCGGGCTGTTCACGGAGAATCCGGAGACGGTCCAGGCGGGCGGAACGGCCCTGCGCATCATCAGCGCCGGATTCATCATTTCTTCCGTGTCAGTCACCACATCGGGAGCGCTGGAGGGCCTGGGAAAAGGAACCCAGTCTCTGGTAATCTCCCTCTGCCGCTACGTGGTGGTGATTCTGCCGGCTGCCTTTTTCTTAAGCCGGATCCTGGGCCCCAACGGTGTATTTCACGCCTTCTGGGTCACAGAGACAGTGACAGCGGCGGCAGCCTTTCTCGTATACCGGAAATCAGTGAAGCTGACGGCCTGACGGCCGCCAGCTTCTTTCATAAGCGCATATTATTCGTTCAGATAATCCAGAGCGTACTGGGCGTAGAACGCGACTGAGTTCTGGAGACAGTCCTCGTCGATCTTGAAATTGCCGGAATGATGGGGCTCGTCCGTTCCCTTCTCCGGATCGCCGATCCCCACCAGCGCCAGCAGGGAATCAGGAACCTGGTGCATCATATAGGAGAAATCCTCCCCGCCCATCATGGGATCGATATGGCCGATTCCCTCTTCTCCCAGCAGCTTCTTCACGGCCGCCGTGCCTCTGGCGGAGGCTTTTTCCGGATTGTTGCAGGGCAGCATGGCGTCGTAAACGTATTTTTCCGTCACCTGGCAGCGGTAGGCGTCCGCAGTCTGCTCAACGACCCGGTGCATGGCCTGGGGAATGTCGTGGAGGAACTCCTGCACGTTGTAGCAGCGCATGGTGCCCTCGAACATGGCCTCGGAGGCGATGACGTTGAAGCGGGTGCCGCTTTCGATGTGGCCGACGGTGATCACCACCGGATCGTCGGCGGGAAATTCCCGGCTGACGATGTGCTGAAGGTTTACTACGGCCGCGGCTGCCGCAAGGCCGGCGTCCACGCCCTGATGCGGTCTGGCCCCGTGGCCCGGCTTTCCTGAGAGACGGTAGCGGAACCAGTTGGCAGCCGCCATGCGGGGGCCGGCCTCCACGGAAATTGTCCCGCTCTTTACTCCGCTCCAGAGATGGATCGCCATGGCAGCGTCCACGCCGTCCAGGCACCCGGCCTTCACCGTGTCGTCAGCCCCGGAGCCCAGCTCCTCCGCCGGCTGGAAGATCAGGCGGACAGTTCCGCGGATCTGATCCCTGCATTCCATTAAAACTTTGGCTGCCCCCAGAAGAGAGGCGGTGTGGCCGTCGTGGCCGCAGGCGTGCATGACGCCGTCCACCTGGGATTTGTAGGGACAGTCATTTAACTCCTGGACGTTCAGCGCGTCCATATCGGCCCGCAGGGCGATGGTTCTGCCCGGCTGACTGCCGTGAATGTCGCAGATGACGGCGGTGCCGAAGGAGCCGATCACCCTGGGCTCAAGTCCCATGCTCTTTAATTCTTCGATCACTTTTTTTGAGGTACCTATTTCTTTTCCGCCCAGCTCGGGATGCTGATGAAAATATCTCCGCAGCCCGATGACGTAATCTCTGTATTTGATGGCCAGTTCCATTGTCTTTTCCATAACGGATTTCCCCCTTGTGTAAAGCTATATTTTGAATTATAGGATCGCAGGGGAGGGATTTCAAGAAAAATTTGGCTGTTTTTGAAAGAATACAGAAGTTTTCCTTGTCGTGAGCTGTATTTTTCGGTATGATAAGGATAAATGAAATGGCAAGGGAGGCCAGGAGTATGAATTTTAGAGAAGAAGCTGAAAAAAATGAACAGTGGATCGTGGAGCAGAGAAGATTTTTCCACCAGTGTCCGGAATTATCTGAAAAAGAGGTCAATACCACGAAGGAGATTGGAAAGAGACTGGAGGAAATGGGGCTCACGCCTCATTATTATGACGGATACACCGGTCTGACCGCGGACATCAAAGGCGGAAAAGCCGGAGCCGGGACCAAGACCGTGGCTCTGCGGGCCGATATCGACGGTCTTCCGGTGGAGGAGCACACCGGCCTTTCTTTCTGCAGCAGAAATGACGGCGTGATGCACGCCTGCGGCCATGACTGCCATATTTCCATGCTGCTGGGCGGCGTGAAAATGCTCATGGACCACAGGGACGAGCTGCAGGGAACGGTGAGGATCCTGTTCCAGCCGGCAGAGGAAGTGGCCATGGGAGCGAAGTACATGATCGAGCACGGCGCTCTGGAAGGGGTGGACGCCATCTACGGAGCCCATATCTGGGGCGGTTTTGAAGCTCCCTACTTAAACTTTGAGTCCGGCCCCCGCATGGCCAGCTGCGACGAGTTCCGCATCGAGGTCAACGGCCTGTCCGCCCACGGCTCCGCACCCCACGCGGGAGTGGATGCTCTGACGACAGCGGTCCACATCGTGTCGGAAGCTCAGGAGATCGTGTCCCGCTACAATGACCCGTTAAATCCCCTGGTGGTGACGTTCGGAACCATCAACGGCGGCCAGAGGTTCAACATTATCCCCAACAAGGTAGTGATGACCGGTACGGTCCGCACTCTGTCCGCAGAGATGAGAAAGAAGACGGAAGAGCTGCTGCGCAGCATTGTGGAGCATGTGACGGCGATCCACGGCGCTACGGGAACGCTGGAGATGCAGTATCTGACCGGCGTGGTGGTCAATGACGACGAGGATCTGAACCAGATTGCGGAGAAAGCGGCGGTGAAGCTGTACGGAGAGGGCTGCTTAAAGCATCTGGAGAAGATGATGGGCAGCGAGGACTTCTCCTTCTTTATGGATGAGGTTCCCGGCGTTTACGGTTTCCTGGGAAGCTATGACCCGGAGAAGGGCTACACCGCATCCAACCACAACGACTGCTATACGGTGGATGAGGAGCTGTTAAAGAGAGGCGCCGCCATGTACGCACAGTTTGCGTTTGACTATCTGGAGGCAAAGGCAGAATAGATATCTTGAGGCGAAAGCAGAATAAATATCTGCAGACAGGGGCAGAATAAAAATTAACCGCGGGAGCAAGACAGATACCCCGCACAGATAAAGGCAGGTTCCGCTGTGAAAAGGAGCCTGCCTTTTGTTGACATGTTTTCCGGGTTCCTGCTATAATGGCCTTCAATATGCGGAAAAGAGAGGAAACAAACCGTGAGTAATAAAAGTATTTTTGTCATTCTGAAGGGAATGGCTGTGGGAGGGACCATGCTGGTCCCCGGCGTGAGCGGCGGGTCCATGGCCATGATCCTGGGCATTTATGACCGGCTGGTATCTTCTGTCAGCTCATTTATGAAGCATCGGCGGGAGAGCCTGATCTTTTTAGGGGAGTTCTGCCTGGGCGGCGGCCTGGGAATGATCCTGTTTGCCAGACCTCTTTTGGGGCTGATTGAGCGGTTTCCCATGCCTATGATGTATTTTTTCCTGGGAGCGGTGGCGGGAGGCGTGCCCCTGATCCTGCGGGAGGCGGATGTGAAAAAATTTTCATGGAAGATCCCGGTCTACATCCTGGCTGGCCTGCTGGCGGTCATGGCGGTGGGACTGATCCCGGAAGGAACGTTTCAGTCAGAGATGTCCGGCGGCTTATCCAGCGTGCTGCTTCTGCTGGCGGCCGGCGCGGCAGCCGCTGTGGCTTTAGTCCTTCCCGGAATCAGCGTGTCGTATCTGTTCCTGGTCATGGGAATCTATGATGAGCTGATGAGGGCGATCGGCAGCCTGTACCTGCCGTTTTTAGTTCCCCTGGGGGCGGGCATCCTGCTGGGAGTTATCCTGACCACGAAGGTACTGGAGGAGGCGATGGTGAGGCATCCCCAGCCCACGTATTTGATCATCCTGGGATTTGTATTCGGGTCGATGGCGGAAGTATTTCCGGGGATTCCCCAGGGAGGAGAGCTTTTCGTCAGCCTGGCTGCCCTGGCAGCCGGCTTCGGGGCAATTTTCTTTCTGTCCGGAAAAGAGTAAAAAAAGACTGGTCCTTCGGGAAGAAACCGCAGAAAACCTGCGGCCTCTTTCCGGGACCAGTCTTTTTTATTTAACGGGAAACTTCGTTCCCTGTTAAATAAAAACGCTCCGAGGAGCAGGATTCTTTCCTGACAGGAACCTGGGGACGATCACTCGTTCAGGTAGTCGATGGCGTACTGAGCATAGAGGGCAGCCGCGCCGGGAAGAGCGTCCTCATCCACGTTGAAGCGTCCGGAGTGGTTGGGCTCGCAGCAGCCTTTCTCCTCATTGCCGGTTCCTACGTTGATGAACAGAGAGTCTTTTACCTTGTCCATCATGAAGGAATAGTCCTCGCCTCCCATGCTGGGAGCCACGTGGGCAAGTCCTTCCTCGCCGAAGAGCTTCTTTACGGTAGCCTGTCCGCGCAGAGTCGGAGCTTCCGGATTGTAGCAGGGCATGGTGAGAGCGTCGTGCTTTTCCACTACCAGCTCGCAGCGGTAAGCGTCGGCAACGCCTTTTACCACACGCTCCATGGAAGCGGGAACTGCGCGGAAGATCTCCGGGTCGTAGCAGCGGACGGTGCCTTCCAGCACAGCCTCAGCGGCGATGACATTGAAGCGGGTGCCGGCTTCGATCTTTCCGATGGTGATGACTAACGGCTTGTCAGCCGGGAACTCACGGCTCACTATGTGCTGCAGATCCAGAGCTGCGGCGCAGGCGGCCAGTCCGGCGTCAATGCCCTGGTGAGGCTGCGCGCCGTGTCCGGGCTTGCCGATGAAGCGGTACTTGAACCAGGTGGCGGCAGCCAGTCTGGGTCCGGCTTCCACAGAGAAGGTTCCGGCTTTGATGGAGGGATTTACATGGGTTCCCATGGTGGCATCCACTCCGTCCAGGCAGCCGGCCTCGATCATGGCTTTTGCGCCGTAGGCCGTTTCCTCAGCCGGCTGGAACAGCAGGCGGACGGTGCCGTTAAAATCATCCCGGCAGGCGTTTAAGATCTTTGCCGCGCCCAGAAGAGTGGAAGTATGGCAGTCATGGCCGCAGGCGTGCATCATGCCGTCCACAGTGGACTTGTAGGGAACGTCATTTAATTCCTGTACGCTCAGAGCGTCCATATCGGCTCTCAGGGCGATGGTTTTGCCCGGGCCCTTTCCCTTGATATCGCACATTACGCCGGTGCCGCTGGTGCAGACCATCTTCGGCTCCAGTCCCATTTTCTCCAGTTCTTCATAGATTCTCTTGCTGGTATTTACTTCATGCTCGCTGGCTTCCGGATGGCAGTGGAAGTGACGGCGCATTTCCACGATGTAGTCCTTATTTTCCATAGCAAGCTGCAGTGTTTTCTCCATAGTACAAAATCTCCTTTCTTTCATACGTTATAGTAATAACGAATTAATGTTGATTATAGGATGTTACATGGGGAAAAGCAATAGGGGAATACAGATATTTTATTTTTTCTTTTCAAAAATTTAAGATTTATGTAGACTTTTTTTATAAAAAAAGTTATAATGACTTAATCATGCTGATGAAAAAGAGACAAAGAAAGACAATTCTGCTCTCATATTGACAGCCGGCCTGATCCGGCAGTCATCAAAATAGAGGGATGTGCGCCCGGCCCAAGACGGAGCGTGCATTGACTTCAGGCGGAAAACCGCCGGAAGCCATGTTGAAAGGAGGAAATTTCTATGGAACAACTTCAGGCGTTTATTGTTGCGTCGCCGATTTTCGCCATGCTGATCCTGTGTATCGTATATGCTCTTGGTGATACCATCGGTACACTGACCAAAGCATGGATTCCGTCTGTGTTCGTGGTGGCTGTCCTGTTCCTTCTGGGATACTGGACGTTCTTCCCGAAGGACATCGTGACGCTGGCCGGCTTCGGAGCACCTCTTGGCGGTACTCTGGCAATCATGATCTGCATTACCCACATGGGTACTTCCATCAGTCTGGAAGAGCTGAAAAAGCAGTGGAAGATCATCGTTGTGTGTCTGGCAGGTCTGGCAGGCATGGTGGCGGCATGTATGATCATCTGCCCCATCTTCGTTGACTTTAACTACATCGTTGCAGGTCTTCCGCCTCTGACCGGAGGCATCGTGGCAGCGACCATGATGCAGGAGGCAGCCCAGAATCTGGGACTGGAGAAAGCGGCTGTGCTGGCGATCTGTATGTACGTATGCCAGGGCTTCGCGGGCTATCCTCTCACGGCTGTGATGCTGAAGAAAGAAGGCCGCAACCTGCTGAAGGACTACAGAAGCGGAAAAGTGAAAAAGGTTGCAAAAGCCGGAGCAATCGATGAAGTGAACGGAAAGTTCGCCGTGGAAGAGAAGAAGAAAAAGAAACTCATCCCGGAGATTCCAAATAAGTACTACTCCACCGCAGTTTCTCTGACCACCATCATGATCGTGGCCCTGCTGTCCTCTCTGATCAGCACCTGGACCGGCACGTTCATGGGCGTATATGCCATCAACCAGGCGGTAATCGCTCTGATCCTCGGCATCGCTGCCACAGAGCTTGGCTTCCTGCGTCCCAACGTTCTGAAGGAGAACGGATGCTTTAACTTCCTGATGTTCGTTCTGATGATGTACGTATTCGGCGGATTAAACAGCGCAACTCCTGAGCTTCTTCTGGAGATCCTTGGACCGCTGGTATTCATCATCGTTGTAGGTGTGGCAGGCATGTGCATCTGCTCCACCATCGTTGGAAAGATTCTGAAAGTAAGTCCTTACATGGCAATTGCTACCAGCCTTACAGCTCTTTACGGCTTCCCGCCGAACTACGTTCTGACGGATGAGGCTTCCAAGGCTCTGGCTGATAATGATGACGAAAAAGAATACTTAATGGATAACATGCTTCCGCAGATGATCGTAGGCGGATTCGTGACGGTAACGATCACATCCGTTATCATCGCCAGCATCTTTATCCCGCTGCTTCGCGCGTAAACATTTCAAAAATCTTGGGTAGTATCTGAAAGCCGAGCAGAGAAAAGAAAAAAGCACCCTGCCGAAAAGGTATCTTGCCGGCGGGGTGTTTTTTGTATATAATGTGAATATGAAAGATATTTTCAGAAAGGACGGGGATTTTTTATGAATTTTAAGGAATTAGCAGATCAAAATGAACAATGGATCATTGATCAGAGAAGATTTTTCCATCAGTGCCCGGAGGTTTCCTTTGAGGAGAAGAATACGACGAAGGAGATCGGAAAACGCCTGGAGGAGATGGGACTGACCCCTCACTATTATGAAGACTATACCGGCCTCTGGGCGATGATCGAGGGCGGAAAAGCCGGGGCAGGCACGAAAACGGTGGCCCTGCGGGCTGACATCGACGCTCTGCCGGTGGAGGAGCACACGGGACTTTCCTTCTGCAGCAAGAATCCCGGGGTGATGCACGCCTGCGGCCACGACTGCCATATCGCCATGCTTCTCGGCGGCATCAAGATGCTGATGGAGAAGAAAGATGAGTTAAAGGGAAATGTGAAGATCATTTTCCAGGCGGCGGAGGAGTCCTGCTACGGAGCCAGATATTATATTGAGCATGGTTTCCTGGATGACGTGGACGCCATCTACGGAGCTCACATCTGGGGAGATTTCGACGCGCCGTACATGAACTTTGAGTCCGGTCCCCGTATGGCCAGCGCAGATAATTTTACCATTGAAGTGGAAGGCGTGTCGGCTCACGGCTCCGCTCCTCACCAGGGAATTGACGCAATCCTGGCGGCGGCCCACATGATCACAGAGATCCAGGCTATCGTATCCAGGATGAATGATCCTTTAAATCCCCTGGTAGTGACCATCGGCGAGATCCACGGCGGCCAGAGGTTCAACATCATTGCCAACAAGGTAGTGATGGAGGGAACCACCAGAACCCATTCCGCGGAGATGAGAGGAAAGACGGAGGGACTGTTGAGAAATATTGTGGAGCACGTGGCGGAGTCCTTCGGAGCGAAGGCTACCTTAAAATTTGACTATTATCCGGGCCCGGTGATCAATGATCACGAGGATCTGAACCGGATCGCAAACGCCGCCGCAGTGAAGCTCTACGGCGAGGGCTGCTTAAAGAGCCTGCCGAAGATGATGGGCAGCGAGGACTTTGCCATGTTCATGGAGAAGGTGCCGGGCATCTTCGGATTCATCGGCAGCCGCAATGAAAAGCTGGGTTACACGGCGAAGAACCACAACGACCATTACACGGTGGATGAGAGCGTGCTGAAGCGGGGAGCTGCCATGTACGCCCAGTTTGCTTATGATTATCTGGAAGAGAAGGCAGAATAACGGCCGGACAGGAGGCTCAGGCGATGGGAGAATTTGTGATTACCTGCTGTTCTACAGCGGATATGGACAGGAAGTTTTTTGAGGACAGAGGGATCCCCTTTGCCTGTTTTCACTGCCTGATGGACGGAAAAGAATATCAGGACGATCTGGGAAAGAGCATGGCGCCGGAAGAATTTTACCGGCGGGTGGCCGCCGGGGCCATGCCCACCACGGCCCAGATCAATGTGGAAGAGTATGAAGAACTGTTCCGGCCGGTGCTGGAGGAGGGGAAGGATGTGCTCCACATCACCCTCTCCAGCGGGATTTCCGGCTCCATCAATTCGGCCAGGCTGGCGAAGGAGCAGCTGGAGGAGGAATTTCCGGAGAGAAAGATCCTGGTGGAGGACTCTCTGGGGGCTTCTTCCGGATACGGGATGCTGGTGATGCTGGCAGACGATATGAGAAAAAAAGGAGCCGGCCTGGAGGAGACAGCTGCCTGGGTGAGGGAGCACCGCTTAAATATCCACCACTGGTTTTTCTCCACGGATCTGACCAGCTTCATCCGGGGCGGAAGGATCTCAAAGACCGCCGGCCTGTTCGGCACGGCCCTCGGGATCTGCCCGCTGATGAATGTGGACGGAGAGGGGAAACTGGTTCCCAGGGAGAAGTACCGGGGGAAGAAAAAAGTGATCCAGGCCATGGTGGAGAAGATGAAGCAGCACGCCAGAGATGGGAAAAATTATAATGGCAGGTGCATGATTTCCCATTCCGCCTGCTATGAGGATGCCAGAGCGGTGGCAGATCTGGTGGAGCGGGAGTTTCCCATGCTTGCTGCGCCGGTGGAGATCCATTCCATCGGGATGGTGATCGGCAGCCACACAGGCCCGGGGACAGTGGCTCTGTTCTTTGAGGGCGATAAACGAAAATGAGCGCGGCGATGTTTTTGAGGCGCTGAATGTGCCGCGAATTTGATATTTCGAGGTGCTGAATGTGCCGTAAATCAAATGCCCCGCAGCTTTGGCTGCGGGGCATTTGATTTCCCTGCGGTGAGCAGGGCATTTCAGTTACTCTGTAATCAGAGTTTCGTACTCATTCTGGAATGTGACGCCGTCGGCAAATACGGTGCCGTTTTCCTGAATGGTCAGGGAGCGGACTCCCAGGTTTTCCGTGATGGTGTTGCCGATGGCAGCGGTGATCAGCTGCTTGTCAATGTTATCCCCGTCCGGAATATCAGACAGATTGAGAACTGCGGATGCGGTGACAGTGGCGCCTGCCTCTGCTCCGGGGCCTGCGGAGGAGCCGTCCTCCTCGCCCTCCGTCTCATAGGAGAGAACCTGACAGTCTTCCGGAAGAACGCCGTACTCTACCAGCTTTGCCACCAGGGACTCGGCATCCAGGGTGGACAGTCCTTCCATAGCCTGCTTCAAGCCGGTTCTTTCCTCATCCGGCACGTAGATGGACGCGATCTCCAGCACCTCAGTGGTGGGATCCGGTACTTTATCCTCAGCGCTGCCTGTGGACTGCTGCTCCAGAACAGCTGCCGGATCCGTTTCTTTCTGAGTGGGGGAGCAGGCGGCCATGGATACGGCCAGCAGAGCACCTGTTATGCAAAGTGCAATTTTTTTCATAAATGTAATGCCTCCTTTTTATGCCCCGCCTGATTGCTGCGGGGGATTTGAACCATTGGGCTGGAAACTGCCGAACCAGCTGGTCAGCTTTTCCAGCGCTTTTACCAGCGCGTCCATCTCCTCAGGAGTCAGGGCGGAACGGATTCCGTCGATCATTTCCTGGTGGAAACGGGCGTGATGGGCGTAGGCTTTTCTGCCTTTTTCTGAGAGGGAAATGTAGACGACCCGGCGGTCGCTGCGGCCCCGCTCGCGGGTGACGTAGCCTTTTTTAACCAGTCCGTTCATGGCAATGGTCAGCGTGCCGACCGTGACAGAGAGCTCTCTGGCGATGGTAGACATATTTTTGGGGCTGCCTGTGCCGATCGCCTCAATGACGTGCATGTCATTGCTTGTAATGTCAGGGAATTCCCCCGAGGCCACTGCTTTCTGTTCAATATCCATGATGTCCCGAAACAGATTGACGAATACGTCGTTCAGCGTTTGATAGCTATCCACTTTTTTCCCCTTTTTTAGACATGAACCATTCTGTATCTAAAAGTCTCCAACTGATTATACATGATTTTTTTTCTCATTACAACTGTGTAAAAGTTAGGAAATTCTTACTTTTTTCTGGCGAAGGGCACTGTCTGGCCGTCTGCGCGGCCTCCTCCTACAGGGAGGCGAGAAAAACAGCGGCTGCGGTTCCGGCCGCGGTGGCGATGAGGGCGCCGGCCAGAGTATACCTGGTCCTGGTGACGCCGACGGAGCCGAAATAGAGGCTCATGCAGTAAAATACGGTTTCTGTGCAGCTCATGAGGATGGAGGCGGACATGCCGGTGAAGGAATCGGCGCCGAATTCCCGGAACAGATCCAGAAGAAGGCCGGTGGCGGCAGAGTTGGAGATCAGCCGGACAATGAGCAGAGGAACCAGAGGCGGCGGAATGCGGAGAAAGGAGGCGGGAACTGTGAGAAGTTCTCCCAGAAAATCCAGAAAGCCGGAGGCGCGCAGCACGCCCACCGCCGTCATCAGGCCCACCAGAGTGGGAAGGATGCCGGCTACTGTGCGGATGCCGTCGGCGGCTCCTTTTAAGAAGTCGTCGAATACAGGCCGGCGGGACAGGATTCCAAAGCCGATCATATAGAACAGGATAAAGGGCACCAGGATATTGGAGAGATAAGTGAGAATGGACATGAAAACACCGGGGAAACCTTTTTATAAAGATATTCCCCGGCGTGAAAAATATGAGCGGGAGTTTCTCCGCCTGTCTCTTTAAAATTTATGCTGCCTTCTGCGTCAGCGGAGCCGTCACCAGCCAGGAGCGGAAATAGGTGCGGATCAGAGAGAATGGAGCAGGCCCCATATCTAATAGGAAGGTATGGAAGGCTTGGGCGTCAAAGTCAGCCCCCAGGGTCTCCTCCGCCTGTTCCCTCATCTCCTGGATCTCCATCCAGCCCACGTAGTACTCCAGGTAGTTGGACGGGTTATCCACCATAGCTTCAAACATGCGGTCCACCGTCTCCTGGTCGGTGATTCCGTAGGTTTCTTCCAGGAAAGCGGCTGTCTGGTCCCTGGTCCAGCCGTAATAGTTGATGTTCAGATCCAGCAGGGCATGGATCCCCAGAGTGACCGCCTGGTTGTGCATGAGCAGATCCTGAAGTTCAGGGGAGAGGCCGTTGTCAAAAAAGTAGGACTGAAATTCGGCGTAGGTGGCCCAGCCTTCCGTGTAGGCGGGGAAGGAGAGCAGGTGGCGCACCGGATCATCGCAGACAGAGGAAAAATAAACTGTCTGATAGAGATGGCCGGGATACCCCTCGTGGGCCAGAGTGGTGTAGAGGGGCGTGGACGCGTACTGCTCGCTGCCGTTGATGTAGATCACATTGTCCTGAAAACGGTCCATGGGCGGCGTCAGGTAAAAGGCGGGGCTCAGGGAGAGTTCCAGGGCTTCCGGTACATTTTTTACAGTGTAGGAGCAGGCGGGGAGCTGCGGAAAATCCTCTTCAATCTGCAACTGGAGAGAGTTAAGAATCTCAGAGGCTTCCGTTTCCCTGAAAGAGCAGGTAAGCATCTCCGAGTAAAGTTCCGGCGTCAGTCCTTCTGCCACCGCCGCGGCGTCAGAGCTGATGCGGTCTGTGACGGCGTCGGTCAGCTCATCCACAGAGGAGTAGGAGGTGCCTGTGGCTGCCTGCACCAGGTACTCATAATATTCCCGGCCCTGGGGATAGCCGCACATGCCGATCTCATTGGTCCCGGTGCCCTTTAAGCTGCTTAAGGTCTCGATAAGAGTCTGATAGGCGGGGATAAAATGTTCCGCGATGAGGGCGGTGTGCCGGCTCTGCCACTCCTTTTTCTCCTCCTCGGAGACGTCCGTCAGCCCGGCCAGCTTTTCATCAAAGGTTTCCGTGAGAAAATTTTCCTGGGGCGGAATCAGGTAGCTCTCGCAGGACTGGATCAGGTGTTCAATGGTGGTGTCGCTGTAGTACAGGCCGGCGGCTGATTTTTCCTTTTCAAACTCTGCCAGTTCCCCGTAGTAGACGTCGATCTGGGAGAGCATCCACAGGTAATCTTCCACGTCGCCTCCGTCGTAGAAGGGGTATTCCGCCAGCAGGATGGGCAGCTGGGCCTGGACGCCGATGGTGGGGGCAAGAGGCCGGCTGTAGAGCTCAAGCCCATCGCTCATCAGGGCTGTTTCCAGGTAAGAGTCCAGTACGGACCAGGTCAGCTGCTGTTCATCAGTCAGCAGAGAGCGGTCAAACTGGCGCAATTCTTCCTGCACAGCCCTGGTGTCGGCCATGTCTGCCTGGAGAGCCTCCAGCGAGCCTTCGCCGAAGGCGGAGGCGGCTTTTTCGATCCCGTAGGCGGACGGGTCGGCCAGACTGTAGTGGAGAGAAATGGCGTCGGAGGCAATCTCTTTCCGAAACAGTTCTTCTGTAAATTCATCAAAGGCATTTCTGGCCTGAACGGAGGCTTCCGTATAGACTTCGTAGTCCTGACCGGCCGGAGCGGATGTCTCTGTGATGTCCGGCACTCCGCGGCAGCCGGACGCCAGAAGCGCAGCCGCGAGAAAAACGGCGGCGCTGCTCCTCAGACGGCGGCCTCTGGAATGAATATGATTCATGATGGTTCCTCCTGGTTTTTTCCTAATTATAATATATATTGAAGAAGATGACAAATCATAACCGTTTCCCGCCGGTCCCAGGCTTGACAAAGAGGGGGGAAACGATTAAACTAAAACTGTATTTTTCCAGAAAAATAGAGGAAAATGCTGGGAAGAGAAGAGTAGGCGGCAAAAGCCATGACAGAGAATCCCGGAAGCTGAGAAGGGAGCATGGAAGGACTGCTGAACATGGCCTCGGAGCAGAGCGGGTGAGGGAATGGACCTGAGCCTGCGACGGGAGCGCCCGTTACCGCGCAGACTGTGGGATAAGCAGCAGTTGTCAAGGTCCGCGCCGTGAGGGGCGGATGAATTAAAGTGGTAACACGGGATCATGTCTCGTCTTTAAGAAGATTAAAGACGGGGCTTTTTTTTAACAGGAAACACTGTTCCCTGTTAAGCAAGAAGGCTCCGCGGGGACCGCACTGCGGCAGCGCACATTTTTATCAATGCAGAGGGAAAAGGAGGAGTTGGACATGTGCCAGAATTGTAAGAAACCGTATTATATTACAACGGCCATCGCTTATACGTCAGGCAAGCCCCACATCGGCAACACCTATGAGATCGTGCTGGCGGACAGCATTGCCCGCTATAAGAGAGAACAGGGCTATGATGTGAGATTCCAGACAGGAACGGATGAGCACGGCCAGAAGATCGAGCTGAAGGCTGAGGAAGCCGGCGTGACGCCAAAGGAGTTTGTGGACGGCGTGGCCGGAGAGATCAAGAGAATCTGGGATCTGATGAATACGTCCTATGACAAGTTTATCCGCACTACGGACGAATACCATGAGAAACAGGTTCAGAAGATTTTTAAGAAGCTGTATGACCAGGGAGATATTTACAAAGGCTACTACGAGGGACTTTACTGCACTCCCTGCGAGTCTTTCTGGACTCCGTCCCAGGTGGTGGACGGAAAGTGCCCGGACTGCGGACGTCCGGTGCAGCCGGCAAAGGAGGAGGCTTATTTCTTCAGAATGAGCAAATATGCAGACCGGCTGATCGATCACATCAACAAGCACCCGGAGTTTATCCAGCCGGTGGCCCGCAAGAATGAGATGATGAACAATTTCCTTCTTCCGGGACTTCAGGACCTGTGTGTGTCCAGAACCTCCTTCAAGTGGGGAATTCCGGTGGATTTTGACCCGAAGCATGTGACTTATGTGTGGCTGGATGCCCTGACCAACTATATCACCGGCCTGGGCTACGACTGCGACGGCAGGAACGACGCGCTGTTTGAGAAATACTGGCCGGCGGACCTGCACCTGATCGGCAAGGACATTATCCGTTTCCATACCATTTACTGGCCCATTTTCCTGATGGCTCTGGGACTGCCCCTGCCCAAGCAGGTGTTCGGTCATCCGTGGCTGCTCCAGGGAGACGGCAAGATGAGCAAGTCCAAGGGAAATGTGATCTACGCTGACACTCTGGTGGATTTCTTCGGCGTGGACGCGGTGCGCTACTTTGTGCTCCATGAGATGCCCTTCGACAACGACGGCGTGATCACCTGGGAGCTGATGGTGGAGAGGATGAATTCCGACCTGGCCAATATTCTGGGAAATCTGGTAAACCGCACCATTTCCATGACAAACAAGTACTTTGACGGCGTGGTATGCGACCGCGGAGCCGCGGAGCCGGTGGATGAGGACCTGAAGAATACGGTGCTGGAGGCAGTGAAGAAGGTTGACACGAAGATGGATCAGCTGCGGGTGGCAGACGCCATCACAGAGATCTTCGGCATCTTCAGAAGGAGCAACAAGTACATTGACGAGACGACTCCCTGGGCTCTGGCAAAGGATGAGGAGAAGAAGGACCGCCTGGCAACCGTTCTCTACAACCTGACAGAGGCTATCACCATCGGAGCTTCTCTTCTGGCATCCTTCATGCCGGAGACTTCCGAGAAGATCTTAAAGCAGCTGAACACAGAAAAACGCGCCCTTCAGGAGATGGATGTATTCGGAAAATATCCGTCGGGCAATAAGGTGACGGACAAGCCGGAGATCCTCTTTGCCAGAGTGGACGTGAAGGAAGTTATGGAGAAGGTGGAAGCCATGCAGGCTGCCCAGAGGGCGGAGGCAGAGAAGAAGGCTGAGGCCGCAGGCGGCCAGGAGAGCGCCGGTGAGAAGGAGGCTTCCGACGGAATCGACGTGGAGGCGAAGCCGGAGATCACCTACGACGATTTTGCAAAACTTCAGTTCCAGGTAGGCGAGATCATTGCCTGCGAGGCTGTGCCGAAATCCAAAAAGCTGCTGTGCAGCCAGGTAAAGATCGGCAGCCAGGTGCGCCAGATCTTAAGCGGCATCAAGGCTCACTACACACCGGAGGAGATGGTCGGCAAGAAGGTCATGGTAGTGACCAACTTAAAGCCGGCGAAGTTAGCCGGAATGGTGTCTGAGGGAATGCTGCTGTGCGCGGAGGACGCGGACGGCAACCTGTCCCTGATGACCCCGGAGAAAGATATGCCGGCAGGCGCGGAGATCTGCTGAGAACAGAAAACTGTGAAATGAGAAAGGACCTGGGAAAAAACGCGAATCCGTTTTTTCCCAGGTCCTTTTTTTGACTTAACAGGAAACTGCCGCTTTCAGCCGTCCGCTATAGGTCAGTGCAGTTCCCCGGCGCTCTCCCCGCTGTCCTCGCGGTCGATGGCGATGGCCTCGATGGCGTACTCCAGGGACTTGGCGATCGTCTCCAGGGGCATGGACGGCGTGGTGTTGGCCTTGTCCACCACCTGGCCGCAGGCGTAGGGAACGTGGATGAAGCCTGCCCGGATGCCGGGGTAGCGCTTGTCACACATGTAGAGGACATTGTACATGATGCTGTTGCACACGTAGGTGCCGGCGGTGAAGGAGAGGTAGCAGGGAAGTCCTGCGTCTTTCACATGCTGCACCATGGCCTTTACAGGGAGAGTGGAAAAATAGGCGGCCGGCCCGTCTGCCTGCAGCGGCTCGTCTAAGGGCTGCTCTCCGTTGTTGTCCGGGATGCGGGCGTCCACAAAGTTGATGGCCACCTTCTCCACGCTGATGCTGGCCCGTCCGCCGGCCTGTCCCACGCAGAGGACAACGTCCGGCTCATATTTTTTGATTCCTTCCTCCACGGCCGGGCCGCTTAAGGAAAATACGGTGGGGATCTCCAGCTTGAAGATCTGGGCGCCGCCGATGGTGTCCGGCAGCAGTTTGACGGCCTCGTAGGCCGGATTTACAGATTCCCCGCCAAAGGGGTCAAAGCCTGTTACTAAGATTTTCATATGAGAAGTCTCCTTTCTGTTTTTCTAGTGAAGAGCGATCATATAGATGATCTGGATCACCAGCATGATGACTGCGATGGGGGCCTGTTTTTTGATGACGCCGAACCGGTCCTTCATATCCAGCACCGCCACGGGAACAATGTTGAAATTGGCCGCCATGGGAGTCAGCAGGGTGCCGCAGTAGCCGCAGGTTAAGGCGATCATGCCCACAACCACCGGATCAGCTCCGTACGCCAGGATGCAGGGGGCGCCCACGCCGATGGTCATGACGGTGATGGCGCCGAAGGCGTTGCCCATGATGGCGGTAAAGAGAGCCATTCCGACGGCAAACACGATGATGCCCACAGTCACATTTCCCTCAGGCACAATGCCGGATACCAGCTTGCCGATGATGTCACCGACGCCGGCAGCGGTGAACACTCCGCCCAGAGCTCCCAGAAGCTGGGGCAGCATACATAAAGGTCCCATCATGGACAGCAGCCGCTCCGAATCCTTTAAGAAAGTCACCGGCTTGTTGTCCTTAGAGTAGCACATGAGAAGGATCACGGAAACCATAACGCCCAGGGCCACGCCCACCAGTGCGCTGATGTCTGTGAACAGGGCAAAGAGCAGGGACAGCACGCCCATGGTCAGGGCCGGGATGAAGATCTTCATGCCGATTTTCTGGAACTGGCGGTGTGTGTACTCTTTGGAAGGAATGTCCTGTTTTCCTACTTTTACCCGCTTGAAGATGGCGGGGATGATCATGATGACCACCAGTGCGCCGGACACCCGTACTGGCAGCCAGTGGCCGAAGGCACATACGACGCCGAAAGATGTCCAGAATACAAATGTGCCGAAGCGGGCCGGATTTTCCCGGTCCAGAAGGTTTTTGATGCCTGCGTAAATGGTGATCAGGCCGATGATGATGTAAACGCACTCCAGCAGCTTATTGCTGAGAGTGATGGTCGGATCTGCAAAAAAAGCCATGGTCTACGCCTCCTTCTTCCCGGATTTTTTGGGGGCCGGTTTTCCTGATTTTAAATATTTGGCCCGCAGCTTCCGGTCCATAAGAGTGAAGTAGATGCAGGAGATCACCAGGGCGGTGAGGGCGATGGGGATCTCGATCTTTGCCAGATCGATCAGTTCCACTTCATATCCCAGGCTGCTCAAGGTGGACTGCACCAGGATTCCGCCGGAGCCGCCCACAAAAAGCACCTGGAAGAAGAACCAGGCGATGTTGTCCATGGCGGAGTTCATTCCCTTGATCTCCTCCACATAGTCCTCGTCGGGAGTCTCATCCTCCTCGGTGATGGCTCCCTCTGCCATGGGCATGATCACAGGGCGGACAAAGCCGGTGACTCCGCCGAAGTTTACGTTGAACGCGCCGAAGAAGGATCGCATCACACCGTAGATGCAGACCAGCTTGCCGGCAGTGACATTTTTAAATTTCCGGATAAACGCGGCGGCGGCTTCCCGCAGTCCGTTTCTCTCCAGAGTTCCGGTCACGAACAGAATGATAATGAAAATCGCCATGCTTCTGTTGGACACAAAATTGCTTCCCAGGGTGTCCAAAAGTCCGGTGATTCCCAGACCGCCGGCCAGAGCGGTAGTGACAGCCGCCAGGAAGATGATCAGAATGGAATCCAGTTTCAGGGCAAAGCCTACGATGACAATCAGGATTCCGATAAGCCTAATGTATTCCATATCAGGGCCTCCTTTGTGATATTTTCCGCACAGGCACTTTTAAAAGTGTGGCAGAATCTTTTTGTAATTATACAATAAGAAGGATGAAGCGGCAACAAGAATCCGGGCGGCTTTACGGACGGGCCTTTTTATGCTATACTAATGGTTAAATTGGTGTTTTGTGCGAAAAAGTACATTTCAGTGAGGTGTATGATGAAAGAGAAGCGAAAGGTAAGGGGAGAACTGCGCGTTTATCTGCAGTGGCCGATCCTGCTCTCCGCCCTGGTGGTAGTCATGAACCTGGTGGTGGGAATGTTCTCCGCGGTGGCGGGACTGGTCATGTTCGCGTTTACGGCAGTTTACGTGGCGATCGCCCTGTGGCTTTATCTTTACAGGAAACGCCGGCTGCTGGCCGGGCTGGTGGAGTTTTCCTCCGACTACTCCTGGGTGCAGAAGCACCTGCTGTTGGAGATGAATCTTCCCTACGCCCTGGTGGATGAAAAGGGGCGGATCCTGTGGAAGAATCTGAAGTTTCAGGAGACGATTGCGGATTTAAAGGGGCCGAAGAAGAATCTGACGGTGCTCTTTCCCGACATCACAAAGGAGATTCTGTCATCCGGGCAGAAAGGCTGCATCCATGTCACCTATGAGGACCGGAAATTCCGTGTGGATCTGTGTCCGGTGGATATGAAGCTGGAGGCGGACGAGGAGCAGGAACTGGAGATCACCGAGGCCCAGGAGAAGATGGTCGCGGTGTACCTGTTTGATGAGACGAGGATCCTTCAGTACGAGCAGGAGATCAACGACCAGAAGATGGTCAGCGGCCTGATCTACCTGGACAACTATGACGAAGCGCTGGAAAGCGTGGAGGAAGTCCGCCGTTCTCTGCTGACGGCTCTGATCGACCGGAAGATCAGCAAGTACATCACCAGCCTGTACGGTGTAGTGAAGAAGATCGAGAAGGACAAGTATTTCTTTGCCATCAAGCAGAAATACGTGGAGACGCTGAGAGAAAACCGTTTCTCCATCCTGGAAGAAGTGAAGACGGTCAACATTGGCAACGAGATGGCCGTCACCTTGAGCATCGGTCTGGGAATGAACGGGGAAACCTATATGCAGAACTATGAGTTTTCCCGCACAGCCATCGACATGGCCCTGGGACGGGGCGGCGACCAGGCGGTGATCAAGGACGGAACCCACATCCAGTATTACGGCGGCAAGTCTCAGCAGACGGAGAAAGCCACCAGAGTGAAGGCCAGAGTGAAGGCCCACGCGTTAAGGGAGCTGATGGAGACAAAGGACCGTCTGCTGATTATGGGCCACAAGCTGGGAGATATTGACTCTCTGGGGGCGGCCATCGGCATCTACCGCATCGCCATGGCCATGAACAAGAAGGCCAATATTGTATTTAACGACATTACCTCCTCCGTCCGTCCCATGATGGAGCGCTTTACAGGAAGCAGCGAGTATCCGGAGGACATGTTCATCAAGACGAAGGACGCCCTGGAGCTGGCGGACCCCAACACCATGCTGGTGGTGGTGGATGTAAACCGTCCCAGCATCGCGGACGCCCCGGAACTTCTGCAGGCGGTGAGAACCATTGTGGTGCTGGATCACCACCGGCAGAGCAGCGAGATCATCACCAATGCGGTGCTTTCCTATGTGGAGCCCTACGCATCCTCCACCTGTGAGATGGTGGCGGAGGTGCTGCAGTACATCGCCGACGGCATCAAGATCAAGTCGGCGGAGGCGGACGCCATGTACGCGGGCATCGTCATTGACACCAATAATTTCACCAATCAGGCAGGTGTGCGGACCTTTGAGGCGGCTGCCTATCTGCGCAGGAACGGAGCCGACGTGACCCGGGTGAGAAAGATGTTCCGGGACAACATGGCGGACTACAAAGCCAGAGCCCGCACCATCAGCAACGCGGAGATATTTATGGACTGCTTCGCCATTTCCGAGTGCCCGGCGGAGGGGATCGAAAGTCCCACCATCATCGGCGCCCAGGCGGCCAACGAGCTGCTCAATATTGTCGGAATGAAGGCGACGTTCGTGCTGACGCCGTTTAACGGGGTCATCTATGTAAGCGCAAGGTCCATTGACGAGGTGAATGTGCAGCTGGTGATGGAAAAGCTGGGTGGCGGCGGTCACAGGACCATAGCCGGCGCGCAGTTAAAAGACATGACGGCAGAGCAGGCGAAGGAGAAGTTAAAAGATGTGCTCCGCGCCATGCTGGAGAAAGGAGATATTTCATAACATGCAGGTAGTATTGCTGGAAGACGTAAAGTCCTTAGGAAAGAAGGGCGAGATCGTAAATGTAAACGACGGCTATGCCAGAAACTTTATCTTAAAGAAAAAACTGGGAGTGGAGGCGACGGCCAAGAACCTGAACGACTTAAAGCTGCAGAAGGCCAATGCGGAGAAGATCGCGGCGGAGCAGCTGGCGGCGGCAAAAGAGCTGGCGGAGAAGATGGAGGGAATGAGCGTGACCCTGACCATGAAGGCGGGAGAGGGCGGAAAAGCCTTCGGCTCCGTTTCCGGAAAGGAGATCGCGGCGGCGGCAAAGGAGCAGCTGAATCTGGAGATCGACAAGAAGAAGCTGGTGCTCCCCGAGGCGATCAAAACGTTTGGAAACCATGAAGTTCCGGTAAAGCTCCACAAGGACGTAACCGGAAAGCTGACTGTAAAAGTAGTAGAGGCGTAGGTGATGAGAAATGGCAGCGGAAAATGACGCCCTGTTAAAGCGGGTGCTGCCCCACAGCATAGAGGCGGAGCAGTCGGTGATCGGCGCCATGCTCATGGACCGGGATGCAATCATCTCCGCGTCGGAGATCATCACGGAAGAGGATTTTTACCAGCGTCAGTACGGCGTCATGTTCCAGTGCATGGTGGAGCTCTTCAATGAAGGCCAGTCGGTGGACGTGATCAACCTTCAGAATCGTCTGAAGGAGAAGGATGTGCCGCCGGAGGTGGCCAGTCTGGAGACGTTAAGAGACATTGTCACCAGCGTGCCCACCTCGGCCAACGTAAAGGCTTACGCCAACATTGTGCGGGAGAAATCCATGCTGCGCAGACTGATCCGGGTCAACGAGGAGATCGCCAACACCTGCTACGCGGGAAAGGAAAAGCTGGAGGATATTCTGACCCACACGGAAAAAGCGGTGTTTGATCTGCTTCAGTCCAGAACGGGAGGGGATTTCGTCCCCATCCGCCAGGTGGCCTTGAACGTGCTGGAAAAAATCGAGATCGCGTCCAAGACGAAGGACACGGTGACAGGCATTCCCACCGGCTTTATTGATCTGGATTATAAAACCTCCGGCATGCAGCCGTCAGATTTTATCCTGATCGCCGCCCGTCCGTCCATGGGAAAGACAGCCTTTGTGCTCAACCTGGTGGATTACGTGGCGGTGAGAAAGAAACGGCCCTGCATGATCTTCAGTCTGGAGATGTCCAAAGAGCAGCTGGTAAACCGTATGCTGGCCATGGAGTCCAATGTGGATTCCCAGAAGCTGCGGACGGGAACGCTGACGGACGCGGACTGGGACGCGGTGGTGGAGGGAATCGGAACCATTGGAAATTCCGCCCTGGTCATCGACGACACCCCGGGCATTTCCATTTCCGAGCTGCGCTCCAAATGCAGGAAAAAGAAGCTGGAGAGCGGCCTGGATCTGGTGATCATCGACTATCTTCAGCTCATGAGCGGCAGCGGAAAGCACAGCGAGAGCAGGCAGCAGGAGATCTCGGAGATCTCCCGTTCTCTGAAGGCCCTTGCCAGAGAGCTGAACGCCCCGGTGATCGCCCTGTCCCAGCTGAGCCGTGCCTGCGAGACGAGAACGGACCACCGGCCCATGCTCTCAGACTTAAGAGAGTCGGGAGCCATCGAGCAGGACGCGGACGTGGTGATGTTCCTCTACAGGGATGACTATTATAATAAAGATACGGACAATCCCAATGTGGCTGAGGTGATCATCGCCAAGCAGAGAAACGGCCCCATCGGCACCATCAATCTGGTGTGGATGCCGGAGTACACAAAATTTGCCAATATGGCCAGAAGCTGAGGCTTTCGGCCTGAGTAAAAAGACCCTTCTGCGGGGTCTTTTTTGTTTTGCAGGAAACTTCGTTTTCTGTTAAAGAAAAACGCTCCGCGGGGATCGCACTGCGGCCTTGAGATATGCGGCCTTGAGCCATAAAAAACTGCCTTCAGAATTTTTGTCATATTCCTGAACTGCGGCACATAACATATAAGTAGATGTGAAATATTGCCGACTAAAGGAGAGGATTAGCGATGAACGAGATACATTATCTGATTTCAGATGCGTCTAAGAAGGTGGATGTGGAATCCCATGTGCTCCGCTACTGGGAGGACGAGCTGGAGCTTAAGATACCACGCAATGAGATGGGACACCGGTATTATACGGAATTTCATATCCGCCTGTTTAAGCAGATCAAAGAGCTGAAGGAAAAGGGATATCAGCTGAAAGCCATAAAAAGTGCCCTGGATAAAATGATGGAGGAGGGAAAGGACGAGCTGTCGGATGAGATGTTAAATGACGCGGCGGCAGCTCTCCGGGAGAGCGCTATGGGAAAAGAAGGACAGGCCCTGCAGGTGGTGGAGGAGGGAAATCCGCCTTCCCTGCTGACGGCAGAGGAGAAAATGGAACAGTTCCAGGAGATTATGAACCACATCATCGGACGGGCCCTGGAGCACAACAATGAGCAGCTGAGCCAGGACATCAGCGCTCTGGTAAACGACCGGGTCGCGAAGGAGCTGGAGTACCTTCTAAGGGTTGGAGACGAGAAGGCGGAGGAGCGGTTTAAGCGGCTGGACGAGACGATCCGGGAGTACCAGAAGGAAGGGAAGGGACGGGCGGAGGCCGCCGCGTCCCGGATCCCGTTCTTCCGGAAAAAGAAGTTTGGAAAGAGCGGGAAGAAGCTCTAGGAGCGAACGCGTCCCGGCCGGATGGACTGGGCTATGGCCTCCCGGCTGGGAATAATGATCTGTCTCCGCCCGCTCTGGATAAGACCTTCTTTTTTTAAGTCCGAGCAGACCCGTGCCACCTGGACCCGGGAGGCGTTGATGGCGGCGGCCAGGCGTTCCTGGGACAGGGGCACCACAGGCGTATCCCTGTCCTTGATGTAGAGCAGGAAGAAATTGATCAGGCGGATCCGCACACTGTGGATGCTCTGCTCCGTAGCGTCGTAGCACATGAGCCGCAGCACGTCCGCGGTGTAGAGCAGAAGGTCCCGGCACAGATCCGGTTTTTCTAAAAAGAGGGAATCCAAGTCCCTCATTGTGAAGGGGAGGACGGAAACGTCCGTCTGGGCCCGGGTGGTCACAGCGGCTTCCGTCCCCTGCCGGAAACTGTCCAGGTTGAAGATGGTATTCTGCTCATGGGTGCCGATCAGCCGCTCGGATCCGGAAATGCCGGTGGTGTAGACGTACACGGTGCCGCTCAGCAGAAAATAAGGATGGCTGGCGGGGTAGCCGTTCATGTTAAACATAGAGCCGGCGGGAAAGTATTCCGGCCGGAAATGTTTCAAAAACAGACTTCGATATTTTTTTAACTGGTCTTTCAGGATAAAATGAATACTATTATCTGACATATCATCAACTCTTTCTGGTTAAATCCCCTAATTAATCGTAATCATAAGATAATTATAAAATATTTTTCTCTGTATCACAAGATACAGAATGTTAAGATTGTTAAATTTATAATGAAGTTGTAATCAATCAGGCGGGAACAAAAAAGCCGCCGGAGAACGTACATAGACAAAAAAGAGATGAAGGAGGGAGTTAGATGTCAAATTTATATCCAAATCTGTTTTCACCGGGAAAAATCGGAAATCTGACCTTGAAGAACAGGATTATGAAGGCGCCCCAGTCCTCTGGAATGAGCAATAAGGACGGCACCGTGTCAGAGCGGCTGATCCGCTATTACCGCCATCAAGCCGCCGGCGGAGCGGGTATGATCATTGTGGAGTATGCCTATGTGGACGATATTGGAGCGAAATCCGCCCACTGTCATCTGGGAATCTCTGACAATGAGCACATTCCCGGCCTGACCTGGCTGGCGGAGAACATTAAGGAGCAGGGAGCGGTGCCGGCCATTCAGATCGAGCACTGCGGCCGGCAGAAGTTCCTGGGGACCCAGCCCATCTGCGCTCCGTCCGCGATCCCGTGGCCCATGCTGTGGGAGAAATACGGCGTACAGGCAGTGCCGAAGGTACTGACCATCGAAGAGATCCAGGACATTGTCCACGCATTCGGAGACGCCGCCCTGCGGGCCAAGACGGCCGGCTTTGAGCTGGTGGAGATCCACGGAGCCCACGGATATCTGCTCACCAATTTCTTCTCGCCCTGCACCAACCACAGGACCGACCTGTACGGCGGCTCCCTGGAGAACAGGATGCGGATCTACGTGGAGATCGTGAGAGACGTGAGAAAGAAAGTGGGACCGGACTTCCCGGTGACGATCCGCTTAAGCGGAACGGATTATGAGCCGGACGGATTTACCATTGACGATACAATCGCGCTGGCAAAGGTGCTGGAGAAGGAAGGAATCGACGCTTTCCACATTTCCGGCGGCGACCACAACACCATGATCCATCAGGTTTCTCCCATGGCGATCGATCTGTGCCACAACGTGTGGGCGGCGGAGGCAGTGAAGAAGGCTGTCCACGTTCCGGTGATCGCCTCCGGTTCCATCACGCTTCCGGAGTACGCGGAAGATATTATCGCTTCCGGAAAGGGAGACTTTGTGGGGCTTGGACGTCCTCTGTGGGCGGATCCGGAGTGGCCGAAGAAGGCGGAGGAAGGACATCCGGAAGACATCCGTCCCTGCATCCGCTGCAACGAGGGCTGCCTGGAGAGAACGTTCTTCCAGTATAAGGCAGTCACCTGTGCCGTGAATCCCACCATCAGCCGGGAAGGCGAGCTGGAGATCGAGCCGGCGAAGGAGACAAAGAAGATCGCCGTGGTGGGCGGAGGCCCCGCGGGCATGGAGGCGGCCAGAGTGTGCCGGCTGAGAGGCCACGACGTGACGCTGTTTGAGGAAAAAGAGCTGGGAGGACTGCTTCACGAGGCGTCTGTGCCGGAGTTTAAGGCAGATATCCGTCCCCTGATGAAATATCAGATCTGCCAGATCGGAAAACTGGGGATCCCGGTGGTGAAAAAGAGAGCGGCGGCTGAGGATCTGAAAGATTTTGACGCGGTGATCTGCGCTACAGGAAGCCGGCCGGCAGAGATTTCTGTGCCGGGAGCGGAACAGGCTCATGTGATGAACGCCCTGGATGTGCTGAACGGCTCCAGGAAAGCGGAGGGAGCAGTGGCAGTGATCGGCGGCGGCCTGGTCGGAACGGAAACGGCCATCTGGCTGGCGGAACAGGGATATTCTGTCTCCCTGGTGGAAATGCTACCGGAGATCATGAACGGAGTGGCAACCACAGACCGCATGGCTTACCAGGAGCGGATCGACAAGGCGGGAATGGCTGTGTATACAGGAGCGCGTCTGGAGAAGATCGGCGGAAATGAGATCACCGTAAAAGTGAGAAAAGGCGAGCTGACCATTCCGGCGGACACTGTGGTGACGGCGGTAGGGCTGAAGGCGCAGCAGAGTCTCTATGACGAGCTGCTGGCAGCGGGAAAGAAAGCCTTCCTCATCGGCGACGCGGTGAAGCCGGGCAAGATCTTCGATGCTTTCCACACGGCTTATAAGCTGGCAGTGAAGATCTGAGATACATAAGATACATAAGGTAAAAGGCGGCAGCAGGAAGGCTGCCGCCGGGCAGAGAGAGGGGAGAAGCCGCCGGACGCGGGGCTTCTCCCCTCTCTGCTGTTATGTCATTTAGTTATTTTGCCGGATAAAATCCTGTGGGGGCCTCGCCCAGGTTGATCATGATGTTCTTCATCTGGGTGTAGTGTTCCAGGATGACTTTGTGAGTCTCACGGCCGATGCCGGAGGTCTTGTAGCCGCCGAAGGGAGCGCCTGCCGGGATGGAGTTGTAGGTGTTGACCCACATGCGGCCCGTTTCCACAGCTCTGGCCACCCGGATGGCCCGGTTGATGTCTCTGGTCCAGACAGCGCCGCCTAAGCCGTATTCGCTGTCGTTGGCCATGGCCACCACTTCATCCTCCGTCTTGAACTTCAGGATGCAGGCCACAGGGCCGAAGATCTCCTCCTGAGCGACTCTCATGCTGTTGGTCACGTTGCCGAGGAGCGTGGGGCGGAGGAAGCAGCCCTTGTCCAGGCCGTTTTCCGTCACCTGGGTGCCGCCGCAGAGAACGGTGGCGCCTTCTTCTTTTCCGATCTCCACATATTTGAGGATCTTTTCCATCTGGCCCTTGCTGATCTGGCTGCCCATCTGGGTGTCTTCCTCCCAGGGCAGACCTACCTTCACCTGGTTGAACCGCTTCACAGCCTCTTCCACGAATTTGTCATAGATCGATTCCTGAACGAATACGCGGGAGCCGGCGCAGCACACCTGGCCTTGGTTGAACAGAATGCCCATCTGCAGGCCGTCCATAGCCATCTCCCAGTCGCAGTCCTCAAAGAAAATGTTGGCAGATTTTCCGCCCAGCTCCAGGGTGGAGGGGATGAGCTTTTCAGCAGCGGCGAGAGCCACGTCCCGGCCGACTTCGGTGGAACCGGTAAAGGCCAGTTTGCAGAAGCCTTTATGCTCCAGCATATACTGTCCGGATTTGGAGCCGGAGCCGGTGATCACGTTAAATACGCCGGCGGGGATCACGTCCTGGACCAGTTTCGCAAATTCCAGTACGCTGAGAGGCGTGGAGCTGGATGATTTGAACACGGTGCAGCAGCCGCTGGCCAGCACGGGGGCCAGTTTCCAGGCGGCCATCAGGAACGGGAAGTTCCAGGGAACGATCTGTCCCACAACGCCGATCGGTTCTCTCAGGATCAGGCTCAGGGTATCATTTCCCAGCATGACGGCGCTTCCCTCGTCCGCCAGAATGCAGCCGGCAAAATAGCGGAAATGCTCGGCAGCCAGAGGGATATCCACTGCCATGGTTTCCCGGATGGGTTTGCCGTTGTCCATGGTCTCCACCATGGCCAGGTGTTCTTTGTTGGCGTCGATGATGTCGGCGATCTTGTTTAAAATGGCCGCCCGCTCAGCGGCGGTGGTCATTTTCCATGACGGGAAGGCTTTCCAGGCTGCTTTTACCGCTTCATCTACGTCTTCTCTGGTGGCCTGGGCGCATTCCGCCAGCTTTTCGCCGGTAGCCGGGCAGGTGGTTACAAAGGTTTTTCCGTCAGAGGCGTCCTTCCACTGGCCGCCGATAAACAGCTGATATTTGTCCTGCAGTTTCACACGTTCCATGAAATCCTCTCCTTTCCTGAATTCATAGCAGTTTTCTATGACTTCATCATATCACTGCCAGAAAAGAATAGCAATAATAATTAATATTTTAACAAAATTGGATTAAAATAATATATTAACAGAAAATTATAGAGAAAAAAACGAATTTATAAGGAGAAATTAACCTAAGCTGTCCGGCTCCCGCATCCGGTAGCCGACGCCGATCTCCGTGCTGATATATTTGGGATCGGCCGGATTTTCTTCCATTTTCCGGCGGATGTGGGCCATGTTCACCCGCAGGATCTGATTGTTGCTGTCGGCGTAAGGCCCCCAGATGTGGTTGATGATGAAATCGTAGGTCAGGACGCGGCCGGCATTGCGGGCCAGCAGGGAGACCAGTTTGTATTCGATCTGGGTCAGGTGAATGTCCTTTCCGGATACAGTGACCAGGCGCCGGTCAAAGTCAATGGACAGATCGCCGCTCTTGTAGACGGAGCTGCCGGCGGGAGAGGGAGAGACGGCCATCTGGCTGTGGCGCAGGGCGGTGCGGATGCGGGCCAGAAGCTCGGACGTGCCGAAAGGCTTGGTGATGTAGTCGTCAGCGCCGGCGTCCAGGGCAGCGACCTTTTCGCTCTCCTCGCTTCTGGCGGAGATCACCAGGATGGGGACGGAAGAGAACCTGCGGACCTGGCGGATCACGCTGATCCCGTCAATGTCCGGAAGCCCCAGGTCCAGGAGGACCACCTCGGGGCAGAGGGAGGCGATGCAGGAAATGCCTTCCTTTCCCGTGTAGGCGGACACCGCCTTGTAGTCGTGGTTGGCCAGGGTGGTTTCAATAAAAGTGCAGATGTTTTTTTCGTCTTCGATAATGACGACAGTCAGCTTATGACTCATAAGGTTCATCTCCTAGTGGAAGTGTAAATGTAAACATGGCTCCGTCCGGCAGGTTTTCTGCCCAGATGCTGCCGTCGTGGGCCATAATGATGGTTTTGCAGATGGAAAGGCCGATCCCCATTCCCTTCCGGGAATCCCCCGATGAAGTGGGGGTGTCGGCGTATCCGTCGAAAATATGGGGAAGCAGGTCCTCGCGGATCCCGTGGCCGTGATCCCGGACACGGAAGACCGCCTGCTGGTCTTCCGTGGAAACGGTCAGCTCCAGAGGTTTGGTGGAACCGCTGTGGTAGACTCCGTTTTCCAGAAGATTGATGATGACCTGCTCAATGAGAGTGGCGTCCATGGGGACCATGATAAAGTCCGCTGGGATGGAGACACTGACGCAGGCGTCCGGCAGCCGTTTCTTGAAGCGGGAAACGGCCTCGGAAACCACTTCCTCCAGCGGTTCCAGGGATTTGGCCACATGGGCGTCCGTCTGCCGGATCCTGGTGACGGTGAGCAGGTTTTCCACCATGTGGAGCAGCCAGTTGGAATCATCATAGATCGTCTGCACCAGCCGCTGCCTGTCCGCCTCTGACAGAAAAGCGCCGTTTTCCAGGTAGGTGGAACTGGCCCCGATGATCCCGGTGAGGGGAGTGCGCAGGTCATGGGAGATGGCGCGGAGCAGATTGGCCCGCATTTTCTCCTTTTCCGCCTCCATCAGCAGCTTTTCCTGCTCGTTTAAGATCCGGCTCTTCTCCTTTAAGTGGGTGGTGGTCATGCTGGTAAGGCTGGCGATGATCATCATGGCGATGAAGGTGATGGGGTAGCCGCTCACAGAGAAGGAGAGGGCAAAATAGGGGTAGGTAAATATGAAATTTACGCAGATCACGGACAGGAAGGACGCGACGATCCCGGGAACGTAGCCGGTGGTGAACCTGGCGATGAACACCACGGCCAGAATATAGAAAGTGGGGATGTTGCCGGAGTTCCCGGCGAACTTGAAAAAGGCGAAAGACCCCGCCGTGGTAAATCCCAGGATCAGGGAAGTGATCAGGATGTTGTGAAGCAGGGTCTTTTTATCCATTCGTTTCTTGTGACGGCGTTTCATATAACCTCCCGCAGCCGGCTGTCAGTGCTGCTTTTTTCCGCCGCGGCTTTCCTGCCGCGCGGCTCTTCTGGCAGCCATCATCTGTTCAAACTCTTCGTCGGTTACGCCGATCTCCCGCAGGCGTCTGTGGCGGCGCTCCTGTCTTCTGCGGCGTTCCTCCTCTTTCCTCTGACGACTGATATTTAAGGCGATCACAGCGCCTGCCGCGGCCGCGATCACGGCTGCGACGGCCAGAGCGATCCACACCACAGCCGGGATCTTAAGGCCGCCATTCTCTTTTAAGCCGCCGTCTTCAGAACCGGTGCTCTCTGCGGATGCCGGCTGAGAACCGGAGTCGGGAGCGGAGGAGACGCCGCTCGGATCAGCGGTCTCACTTGAGGCGTCTGTTTCTCCCGCCGCCGTGCTGCCGGCCGCGGCTTCTGTTCCTGCTGCCGCTGTCTCCGGGGGAAGGGAGATGGTTTCCTCCGGCTCGCCGATCCGGTTTAACAGGTAGGCGGAGCCGATCACCCGGTCATTGTAGGTGTACTGGACCTGGGCGATGGCGTTCTCCGGGGCGCTGTCCTCCAGCTGGTAATTGACGGATACGTCTGCATCCCCGATGGACGCGGAGAGGGGAAGAGTGATCATTCCCTCTTCCAGGGACAGCCTGGAGAGATCTCCCGCGGGAAGACCGGCAATGGACATGTCGTCGGCCAGAGAGGAGAAACGGCTGTCCAGATCGGAGATCCGGGAAGTCTGGAAATTGGAAAAACCAAAGTCCAGCATGGCTTTCGTGTCGGAATAATGGGTCTGATGGCCGTTTAAGACGACAGCCACCAGGGTCATGCCGTTCCGCGAGGCGAAGGTGACCAGCGTGTTCCCCGCCAGGGATGTGTAGCCGGTCTTTCCGCCGAAGGCGCCCTCATAGTAGTCGGCCCGGCTGGGGATGAGCATGGCATGGTGGGCGTACACCGTGGAGCCTTCCGGATACCGCTTTGTGGGGGGAAGGTCGTAGTATCTGGAGCCATCGATCTCCAGGAACACGGGGTTTTTGATCGCCGCCTGACAGATCAGGGCCATGTCGTAGGCGGAAGTATAGTGGTTTTCGTCGTTTAAGCCGCTGGGGTTGGCAAAGTGGCTGTCCTGGCAGCCCAGTTCTGCCGCTTTCGCGTTCATCATCTCCGCGAAGGCTTCCCGGGAGCCGGCCACATGCTCGGCCAGGGCGTTGGCCGCCTCGTTGGCGGACTGAAGGAGCATGGCGTAGAGAGAATCTCTTACGGTGAGCACGTCCCCCTCATCCAGGCCGGCGTTGCTGCTGCCGCTCTCCACGTTGTAGACGGCGTCGTAGGAGTAGGTGACTTCCTCGTTTAAGTCGCAGTTTTCCAGTACGACAAGAGCGGTCAGCACCTTGGTGATGCTGGCCGGGTAGTAGGTTTCATGAAGATTTTTGCCGAAAAGCACGGCTCCGGAGTCGGCGTCCATGACGATGCCGCCGTCCGCCTCAATGGATATATTGGAAGGCCAGTCCGGGGCGGCGAAGACCGCAGCCGGAAAGAGCCCGAGAATCAGAAAAATGCTCAGTATTACAGCGAATATACGTTTCATAAGATCGGGAAACTCCATACAGACTGTGAAAACAGGGTTCAAAAGTTACTCCATACAGTATATTCTATTTTGCCGGACAAGTAAAGGGATTTTGTGCCGCCGTCCGGCGGAAGGAAGGGCAGGATCAGGGAAAGGATGAGCGGGATAAAAAATAAGGCCGGGCGCGGCCGGCGCGCCCGGAAAGCGTCTAGGACCGCCTGCCTCTCAGGGAGAAGAACAGACAGACGGCAAAGAGGACCAAGGCGGACAGGCCGAAGGTCGCTCCGATATAGAACGCGGTGTCCGCGAAAAACGGCTCCGGAACGATGTTGATCAGAAGGTCCGTGGCCGGGTTTAGGATCCAGAGATCGTTGTCAAAGAAGATGTGGTGGAAGACGATGAAGTACCGGGAAAAATCTGAGGCGATCAGAAGCCCCACGGCGGCCGCGGCCAGGAAGAATAAGCCGATGCCTGCGCAGAGCGTCCTGGGGAGAAGGCGCTTTACGTCAGCCTTCAGCAGGGCCATGAGCACGACGCAGGCCGCAGCCGCGGCAGCACACACCCGGCGCAGGGTGATCGCTCCTAAAAATAAGCCGCGCACGTCCTCCATGTGGGCGATTTCCCGCTCGTTGAAAAATTCCCGTGGCTGTCCGTCCACCACGGTCATCACGTGGAGGTCATCCCGTTTTCCGCGGAGATAGGCCATCATCTCGTCCGTGACATCCAAAAGGTCGTCCATCTCCATGTGGACCGCCGCTGTCACGTTATACTTTTCATATTCTCTCTCATAGTATCCGGGGAACCAGTAGGCCACCGCCTCCACGGACGTGATGAGGAGAATGATCATCAGGCAGAAGGCGCACAGTACGCCAAGCAGCCGCTGCAGTAGTTTCATGGTGCATTTCTCCTTCTATGAATGAACAGCGGGCTGCTCCTCTTTTTCCTTCATCCGCTTGATCACTTTCAGCCGGGTAAATTCCTCCCGCTCTTTTTCTTCCAGAGCGTTGGTAATGTCCTTTGTCAGCGTCTCGTACATGGGGATGGTGATGTTTTTCAGGGCGTTGGCCCGCTTCTGGGTCTTCTTGATGTTGTTTGCCAGGCGGTAGGCGGAATTTTCCACCATGGACAGCTTGATGGTCAGCTCCTTGACCTTCTGGAACTTTGCTCTGGCTTCGTCCAGGGACTCTCTGGTGCTGTAGTAGGCGTAGGTGAGGTTTAAGGGTTCCGGCTCATACTGTACCAGGGGGATTTCCGTTCCCATAATGCTTCTGGCCTTGATGCGGATGCCGTTTTCCACAGGCACGGACGCGCTGATCTCCTGCACATAGTTGATGCCCAGCTCGATGTTGGCCTTCTGCAGG
>DWWL01000050.1 GCA_019119775.1 Candidatus Lachnoclostridium pullistercoris
CAAGCACAGCGATAATTTCAGAAGAGGACGTGGACACGGCTCAGGCAACGGCAAGACCGCAGGCAAGGGCCACAAGGGTCAGAAGGCTCGTTCCGGAGCTCCCAGACCGGGTTTCGAGGGCGGCCAGATGCCTCTGTACAGACGTATCCCGAAGAGAGGCTTTACCAATAGAAATACAAAGACGATCGTAGGTATCAACGTAAGCGCTCTGGAGAGATTTGACAACGACGCCGTGGTTACAGTAGAGACTCTGCTGGAGAGCGGAATCGTTAAGAATCCCCGCGACGGCGTGAAGATTCTTGGAAACGGCGAGCTGACCAAGAAGCTCAACGTGAAAGTAAACGCTTTCAGTGAAGGCGCAAAAGCAAAGATTGAGGCTTTAGGTGGAACCTGCGAGGTGATCTAATATGTTGACAACCATCAGGAATGCGTTCAAGATTCCGGAATTGAGAAAGAAGCTGCTGTACACCGCCATGATGCTGGTGGTGATCCGGTTCGGCTCCCTTCTCCCCGTTCCGGGGGTGGATAAGACATTCATCCAGATGTGGTTTGCCCAGCTGGCAAACACAGGCGACGCATTTAACTTCCTCGACGCACTGACGGGCGGTTCGTTTACCAACATGTCCATCTTTGCGCTGAGTATTACCCCGTACATCACTTCATCCATCATTATGCAGCTTCTCACCATAGCGATTCCAAAGCTGGAGGAGATGCAGAAAGACGGTGAAGATGGGAGAAAGAAGATCGCAGAGTACACCCGCTATGTGACAGTTCTGCTGGCTCTGATTCAGTCCAGCGCCATGTCCATCGGCTTCGGCAGACAGGGACTTCTCACCAGCTACAATTTCTGGAGCGTGCTGGTTGCCATCGCGGCCATGACCGCGGGCAGCGCCCTCTTAATGTGGATCGGTGAGCAGATCACCCAGAACGGTATTGGAAACGGTATTTCCATCGTCCTGCTGATCAACATTGTGTCCAGTCTTCCCGGCGATGTGACCACTCTGTATGAGGTGTTCATTGCCGGCGCCAGCAACATCGGCATTGCCGTGGTGATCGCGGCGATTATTATCGCAGTGATCCTGGCAGTGGTAGTCTTCGTCGTGATCCTTCAGGACGGCGAGAGACGGATCCCGGTGCAGTACTCGAAGAAGATGCAGGGACGGAGAATGGTAGGCGGCCAGTCTACTCATATTCCGTTAAAGGTAAATACGGCCGGCGTTATCCCGGTAATCTTTGCGTCTTCCATCATGTCTTTCCCGGTGGTGATCGCCCAGCTGATCGGTGTTCACGCTACGGGGATCGGCGGCCACATCCTGGCGGTGCTTAACTCATCCAACTGGTTCCGGCCTGAGATGCCGGTATATTCCGCTGGTGTAGTCCTCTATGTGGTGCTGATCGTTGCATTTGCATATTTCTACACTTCCATCACCTTCAATCCGCTGGAAGTGGCTAATAATATGAAGAAAGCCGGAGGCTTTATCCCTGGCATCCGTCCTGGAAAGCCCACCTCCGACTATCTGAACCAGATTCTGAACTATCTGGTGTTCATTGGTGCCATCGCTCTGATCATCGTCTGCATGATCCCCATGGTGGCGTCCGGCCTGTTTGGTATCGGACATCTGTCCTTCGGCGGAACGTCCCTTATCATCATTGTTTCCGTGACGCTGGAGACGATCAAAGCGATTGAGTCTCAGATGCTGGTGCGCAATTACAAGGGATTTTTAAATGACTGACAGACTTGAGGAAACACGCACGGTACGCGTGTTTCTTCTGGTATACAGAAAAGTTCAAAAGGGGGTATAAGCAAATGAAGATCATTATGTTGGGAGCTCCAGGAGCTGGAAAGGGAACACAGGCCAAGAGGATTGCCGCAAAGTACGGCATTCCCCACGTTTCCACCGGGGACATTTTCCGCGCCAATATTAAGGGGGGCACGGAACTTGGAAAGAAGGCCAAGGAGTATATGGATCAGGGCAAACTGGTTCCGGATGAGATCACCATCGGAATGCTGCTTGACCGGATTCATGAGGAGGACTGCAAAGACGGCTATGTGCTGGACGGTTTCCCCAGAACCATTCCTCAGGCGGAGAGCCTGACAAAGGCGCTGGAGGAGATGGGGGAGTCCATCGACTATGCCATCAATGTGGATGTGCCGGATTCCGCGATCGTATCCAGAATGGGCGGCAGAAGAGCCTGCGTAAACTGCGGCGCCACCTATCATGTGGAGTTCAATCCGCCGAAGAAGGAAGGCGTCTGCGACGTCTGCGGCGAGAAGCTGATCCTGAGGGATGACGACAAGCCGGAAACGGTGCAGAACCGTCTGACAGTATATCATGAGCAGACACAGCCGCTGATCGATTATTACAAGAAGGCCGGCGTTCTGGCAGAGGTAGACGGAACCCAGGACATGGACAAGGTATTTGAAGACATCACGGCTGTCTTAGGAGCATAAAAAATGCCAGTGACAATCAAATCAGAGAGAGAAATCGAACTCATGAGAAAGGCGGGGGAGATCCTCGCCCGCACTCATGAGGAGCTTGCGGCGGCAATCCGGCCGGGAATGACCACGATGGACATCGACCGGCTGGGGGAGAAGATCATCCGGGGATTCGGATGTATCCCGTCGTTTAAAAATTACAACGGATATCCCGCATCCATCTGTGTGTCGGTCAACGACGAGGTGGTCCACGGCATTCCGAGCAAACACCGTTATCTGGAAGAGGGCGACATTGTCAGCCTGGACGCCGGCGTGATCTATAAAGGATACCATTCCGACGCGGCCAGGACCGTCGCGGTGGGAAAGATCAGCCCGGAGGCGGAAAAACTGATCGAAGTGACGCGCCAGTGCTTTTTTGAAGGAATGAAATTCGCAAAAGCTGGCAATCATCTCAATGACATTTCCACTGCTATCCAGGCATATGCGGAAAAGTTCGGCTACGGAGTCGTACGGGACCTGGTGGGACATGGAATCGGAACTCATCTTCACGAGGATCCGGAAGTTCCCAATTTTGCCCAGAAGAAAAAGGGGATCCGCCTGGAGCCGGGCATGACTCTGGCGGTGGAGCCCATGATCAATATGGGCCGGCCCGATGTGATCTGGATGGACGATGACTGGACCGTGAAGACGGAAGACGGGTCCCTGTCCGCCCACTATGAGAACACCATTCTCATCACGGACGGAGAGCCTGAGCTCCTCTCCCTCATGCACTAGGTGAAGGGCATGAGGTACGGAGAGGGAGAGCTGGTCAGATCTGTGGCCGGGCATGATAAGGGAAATTACTATATCATATTGGCAGAAGACGGAGAATATGTTATTCTGGTGGATGGAATTTCCAGAACCATGGAAAAGCCCAGGCGCAAGAACAAAAAGCACGTGCAGCTGATCCATCGGAAAGGCGGAGTGCCCGCCACAGACGAGGCCGTCAGGCTTTGCATCAGAGATTACAGGAGAGAAAATCATCTTTAACAGGAGGAAAGCGGATGTCTAAGGCAGATGTAATTGAAATCGAAGGAACCGTTGTGGAGAAGCTTCCCAACGCGATGTTCCAGGTGGAGCTGGAGAACGGCCATCAGGTACTGGCTCATATCAGCGGAAAGCTGCGTATGAACTATATCAGAATCCTTCCCGGCGACCGCGTTACCATTGAATTATCCCCCTACGACTTATCCAAGGGCAGAATCATCTGGAGAGATAAATAAATAAAAGAAAGTGCTTGCATTATAAGGAAAATAGTGCTATAATGCTCTAGCG
>DWWL01000051.1 GCA_019119775.1 Candidatus Lachnoclostridium pullistercoris
CTTATCTGTTCTGCCGTAACATTGATAGAGGGCAGGCCCACTGAAGATTCCTGCCGGTATGCACCTTTTGGAAAATCAACAAAAAATACATTACTTCCGCCATTTCTAAATCCAGACGCCGCAACTCCTAACGGCTGGTCAACCAAATTTCCGCTGATTGGCTCCCCATCCGGGCCCACAATCACTTTAGGAGCTACGACATCATTCGCCCCCGCCGTCACCGCATCCAGATCCGCCCCGCCGCCTCCGCCAGGCATCCATATCCTTCCCATCGCCTACACCCCTTTCAGCCCAACCACGCAGTCCGTGGCCGGCTTTTTGTACACCCGGAACGTGGCCGTCCCGTCTCCCAGCTCCGCCGTGCCGGAAGAAATGATCCCGAACGCCTTAGAATAGGCTTTCTGGGTATCCAGATCCGCCCCGGATGCCAGGGCGCTCACCAAGATCGCCTCCATCTCCTCCGAAGCGCCCTCCACGTCCACCGTCTGGGTATATGGTGCCGCGGATCCGGTCCAGCCGGCGGCCGTGAGCGTCACCTGAGTGGTATGGTTTAAATGGTTTACCGCTTTGTTGGTAGCATTGACGTCATTGGCACCAAAGAAGTCCCCTTCCTGGGTGTATTCCGTCTCATCAGAGATCCTAGATGTTCCATCTGCATTTGCCGTGATCCGATACTTCCGGTCCCCGTCAAACATCGCATCTTTGTAATCCGTCTTTAAGGCCATCAAAAATCACCTCCGTTCAGCAAAAACGCCAGCCTCTTCCGCCCGTTGATCCGGCTGAGAATGTTGCTGTACATCAGCCGGCAGGCCTCTTCGATCCGGTTCAGCTCCTCCCAGCCGATAAACGGCTGATTCTCATAAAATGTCTGCTTTTCTCCCACCGGGAACGGAAAGGTTCCTGAGCAGATATGATCCACATTTTCCTCAAACCGGTTGATCTCGTCCGCGTAAAAACCGTAGTCCTGATAGGTTTTATCCACTCCCATCTCCTCAAAAGGAAAATCCGGCCACAGAGTCAGCGCCTGCGTCCGGATCTCATTAAGATTCCCTTTAATACGGTTGTAGTCCTGAATATTGAAAAAGTCACTGGCCTGCCAGTCGGTTTTTGGTTCCTGCCACGCCACTCATATCCCTCCTTGCCTTGATCGTCCCGGACAATGCCCCGCCCTTAAAATTCAGCGTGTGATCGTAGATCCGGATCAGAAGATCCGGAACGTATTTATTCTCCAGAAACGCGATGTCATTGGCATCCAGCCGCGGCTCCCCGCGGTAGGAGAGGTCATACTCCCGATCGGAAGAGAGATAATCTCCAATCCACCCCGCCAGATCGGCTGCCAGGGACGCTTCCGAAACCAGAGGGTTCTCCCAGGTCTCCACCGTGCCCGTCGTATGCAGCTGCCTTACTGTCTTCGCCTGCGTCACCGCATACTCCCTTCCGGTGATCGACACTTCTGCGGCCCCGTTGACGCCTGCCACCTCCACAGTGACATAGTAGACGCTGCTGCTTACGATCTGAACGCTCTGCCCGTCTCCCGGTTCTGTGATCGCCGCTGAAAAGCCATATGAGGCATTGGACAGGTAAAATGTGTACTGTTTGTTTTCCTCGTCAAAGACCACTGTCTCCTTTGCCAGCTCATGATCCTCGTCTCCTGCCCCATACAAAGTCCGGATCACCTGCAGTTCTTTCACCTTTGTCAGCTGCGTGCCCTTCGGCGTCTTAGTAAGCTCCGAATTGTATTCCAGAGAATAGTCCGTGCTGTCCCCAAACAGCACGTTATCCAGCACCACCCGGTTATTTGGCGCTCCTTCCGTAAATTCCAGCACCAGCCGGTCAAACTCCGGGAACTCATGGGAGATCATCGTGGATCCTTCCAAATCAGATACCGTGTAATCTTCCTGAATTTCGTCATTATAGTAAGTGTGAAACACCACTTCCTGCGGGGCATTCCGCCCAAACTCCAGCGTCAGACCAAAACACTTAAACGCCGCCTCCAGCTGGATCGTTACTCTGGGATTCTCCTCAAATTTCCCCTGACTGTCCGCCACGGCCTCGCTGACATATCCCAAATGCAAAGCCGTTTCCCCGGAATGAGGAAGGAAATACTGCGCACTTCCGGCTCCGGTATAATCCTGTCCGGCCAGGCCATACTCTTCCTTTGACTGCCCATCCAGAATGTGCTCTACCTGGCTGAAATACGTCTCGTCTTCTGCAGACGCCGCCATGTCCGGAATAAAGCTGGATTTCAAAAATATCTTTCCTTCCCGGTCCTGGTAGATAATGCAGCGCCCCGCATTGGCAATCAGCTGGAGAGCCTCCTTATGAGTCACCGCCGGGACAGGATTTTTCACCAGAACATTCTTCAGATACGGATCCAGATAGTACTCTCTGCTGTCTACTCCGGCATCCTGAAACACATCGTCCGCCAGGGTATAAAGAGAAATCCCTTCCGGATGATAAACTCCCCGGTAATAGGTATCTTCCATAGTATCAAACCGGTCTGTGGCGCTGATCTCCAGTTCCTCATCGTCTGCCGACCAGTCCTTCAACGAGAGCTTTGCCCCCGGCATCCACTCCACGGTGCCATCCTCCAGTTCCTGGCCGTGCAGGACCTCCACGTTCTGGCCAATCTCCAGAAACTGAACTGATGATTCTGAATTTTCAATATCAAACAGCCGTTCCTGATTTTCCGCTGTCATAGAAAAATCAATGGTGGGCAGCTCCTCCGTAATTGGGCTGATGTGCTCTTTCTTGCTGGCGGAAAGAATCTTCTGGTTGTCAAAATAAATGCCGATCCCCATAGTGATCTGATGAATGCGGAACCGGGACTGCCCGTTTACCATCCGCGTCGGCACAAAACGCAGGAATGTGGCCTCCTCGAAGATCTCTTCCGTCACAAAATGTCCATCCCCATTGTCTTGGATTTCCACCGTGTTCTGGTCAGAAATGATGGAAAAATTCACCGGATAGGCTTTCCCGAACTCCACCGTCAGGCCCTTGATGGACAAAGCTACCGGAAAATGAATTTCAATCGTCCCCAGAAGTTCTTCCGTCACCAGGCCGGCATTTAAAACCACGTCCGGCTTCTCTCTGGGAAGAAAATACATACTCCCATCCACCGCAGACCAGTCCTGGTCACATCCTTCATACAGCTCTTTCACCTGATAATTGTCAAAGGGCTTTTTCAGGGAAGAAAAATAGGTGAACGCTTCCGGATCCGCTACGGCTGCCGACGCCTGGGCCGTCTGATTGATCATGCCGATGGTCACGCGCATAAAACTGTGATTCCGGAAGATTGCCTTCATCGCCCTCTTATATGCCGCACTCGCCGCCTGCACTACTCCATCACCCCGCAGTCCACCAGATTCACCTTGCAGTCCTTATACCTTGTGGGAAGTCCGTCCGCGTCAAACTCAATGGGCGTCGCAGTCCGGTTTCCCGGGTACATCCGGATCGTCATAAACCGGTTGTTCACCATATCCGGAATCCGGGCTGTTACCACAAACTGCTCAAACTCTTTTAGCATGGCGGACCAAGTGGCCGCGTCCAGGAATTTCCACTGGAGCGAATCAAACTTGTACTGATCCCGTCCCACCTTCTGCCCTACAAATTCCCCGCTGGCATTCTTGCCGTTGGAAACATTGGTGGCAACCACCAGGCTGCCGCCAACATCCGGCGAAGGAAACTCTTTTCCGTTAATCATGATCACTGCCATTCCATCGCCTCCTTACGTTGTCCGAAGTGTGTATCCGGACCGTTTTTCTAAATCCACCAGTTTCTTTTTGATCTCCCGAATATCAATATTCACCGTCAGATTCAGGTTCTCGATCAGCTCGATGATCCGCTGCAGGAGCTCGATCATGGTCAGAAGGTACTGATCAGACATGCCGCTGTTCATGCCTGCTGCCATTGCCGCCGCCCGGTTTACCATCTCCTGCATTTTGTCCTCCGGCGCCACAATCTCTCCGTAATGCCGGTTATCACCGATCATGGCAAGCTGCGGCGTATTGGCCTTCACAAAGCCGCCCTGGGCAAGCCGCGGCAGATGCAGCTCCGGAATAGTTGGAATCAGACTGTCATCAATGCCCGGCACATGATCCGCCACATCATTGACAGCTTCGATCATCTTATTGATGGCTTTCACCACTCCGTTGGCCATCTTTTCAATGCCACCCAGAATCTTGTTGATAATCCCCTTGATGGTGGACCAGATCCCCTCGAAAATATCCTCCGTCTTCTGCTTCAGATTATCCCAGGTGTCATTCCAGGCCTTTTTGACATTCTCCAAGGCTGTGGAGATCGCCGTCTTAATGGTATCCATCACGCTGCTGATTTTCGTGTGGATCGCGTCAATCAGGCTGCTGATCGTATCCCGGATCGCCTGCCAGATACCTGCCGCAAAATCCTTGATGCCGGTCCAGATACTGTTCCAGCCATTCTGAATTGCCGCAAGAACCGAAGCGATCACGGCCGAAATGGCCTCGATTGCCGCCTGAACCAGGGATTTCATCATCTCCCAGATGGAGGACAGGAAGGTTTTGATTCCGGTCCATGCCTTCTTCCAATCGCCGGTAAATACGCCGGTGAGGAAATCCAAAAGACCGTTTAAAGCATCAAGAACACTGTCAAGAACCGTGGAAACCTGCTCCAGCAGCCAGAAAAATATATCAGAAACTTCCTGGAGATCAAACGCAATTATTGGGGCCACATTCTCCATAAACCATAAAATAAATGGCTGGAGTGCGTTCTCCCAGATCGCCGTCACACACTCGGCTACTTTAGAAGCAAATTCTCCGAATTTTTCAATAAGTGGAGAAAGGTACTGGTCTTTTAGATCCACAAATTGTCCTGAAATATTTGTAGCAACCGGAAGAATGTACTGATTATATAAGTTCAGTGCTTTGGTTCCAATCTCAGACAATCCATCAGCAAACGATTGGAACATCGGCCCGACAGAAGTGTCATAGGAACTTTTAAGCGCCAAGAATGTTTCGTCTACCAGCTCTTTGATACTTCCAAAAACCGGCTCTGCAGTGCTGAACATATTCTCCAGCGTCTGCCGGATCAGCTCCTGGTTGTCAATAAACGGCTGAGTGATCACATTCAGCACATCGACTCCCAAACTTCCCGCCAGCTCCGTGACCCCCATAAAGGCACTGCCGAAAATCCCAATAATATCCGCAGTGATCTGTTTCGCGCTGTCGCTTCGGAACGCCTCTCCGATTACCGCCACCGCTGACGAAAAGTTGCCGTAGATATCTGCCATCCGATTTTCCAAATTAAACATGGATATCAGATAATTTTTAATTTGGGGAGTATTTTGCTTCAGGTACCGGCTGACTCCACCCAGCAAATTGTCTGCGATAGATGCTCCCACAGAGAGCATACTTCCAGCAATTTTCCCTGCATTCAGCACAATACTGTCGAACATGGCATTGGCCGCAGCTACTACTTCCGGATCTGTAAAAATCTCCCGCAGACTCTCTCCAATACTGCCAATAGAGTCCTTGATACTATCCAGCACAGACAGATCGCCAAAGCCCGCCTGAAAGCCTTCTTTAAACAGCCCCTGGAGTTCCTTTACCCGGTCAATAAGAGCCTGATACCTGGCATCCACCTCATCGTCCAGAGACGCAATTTCTCCCATATCAAACTGATCTGCCTGGTATCCCCCTCCGGCACCACCGCCAGAGCCTCCGGATCCGCTGTCTCCCTGGTCAATGATATTAAACTCGTCGATACCGGTGGTGGCGCTCTTGATCTCCTTTGCCGCTTTTTTCGCGGCGCTCCCCGTGCCTCCGATGGCCGTGCTGGCGTTATCAGCAGAATCCGCCACCGCCTCCATCCCGGCCGCTGCCACAGACGCCCCTCCTCCGGACTTCTTCCCGGTGAGCATCTCCGTAAATGATTTAAACGCATTGGCCAGGCTCATCAGTTTGCCGATGATGGTGTTGATCACCTTGATCACTGGTGTCAGCACATTGATCAATCCCTGGCCGATAGCAGCCTGAAGACTTTCAAACTGGAGCTTCAGCACCCGCACCTGGTTCGCCCATCCATCCGATGTGCGGATAAAGTCTCCGGAAGCCAGGGAAAGCTGATCAGTAACAAACTGATACCGCAGGGCCACTTTCTCGGCCTCGCTCATTGCCGCGGTCGTCTTCCCGAACCCGTTGGCCAGAGCATACTGATCCAGAGCCGTCTGGGTCATCACAACGCCCAGATCCTTTAAGCTCTCCGTCTCGCCGGTAAACACGGATTTCAGCTTTGTGAAGGCTTCATCCTGGCTCATGTTATAGAAAGATGCCACGTCCCCGGCCAGTCCGGTGAGTGCGGTGGACATCTCATAGGCGGACTGTTCGTTGAAGCCAAACGCCTTTGCCATAGCCCCGAAGGTTCCTGTGAACTTCTTCGCCATAGTTTCTGAGAGTCCAAACTGTACCGCTGCGTTCTTCGCGAAATCATCCACCTGCTTGGACATTTGGGGGAAGGTTACGTCCACCACGTTCTGAACTTCCTGCAGATCTGATCCCAGCTCCACACAGGCCGCTCCGAAACCCCAGATCTTTTTAACTGCAAAAGCGGAGGCCAGTGCTGCCCCCGCTTTCTTTGCCAGGCTCTTGATGCCTGTCATCTGCTTTTCAAAATCTTTTTTATTGACCACCAGATCCAGCCCGATCTGGCCGACGCTCTTCGCCTCCATCTTCCTCACCTGCCTTACCTAAAAAGCAAAGTAGGCTCGGACGCTACTCAGACGGTGCGCTTTATGTGCTCTTCCCTTTGCGGATATTCGATTCGATTAATTTTGCCGCAGCGCGGGCACTTCATTTCCCCTTTCACCAGCTCAGCCAGCAAAAGAGTGCGCCCGCACCGCTCACACTTTATTTTTTCAATGCTGCATCCCTCCCTCAGCCGCAGAGCTGGGCCATCATCCGCTCCAGCTCTGCCATCTGCTTCTCGAAGGTTTCCGGAGTGACAGCCGCCGCCTGCTCTTCCCTCCATTCATCATGGATCCGCTTCTGATCCTTTGTGAAATGTTTGATCACGTTCTTATCGTCCTCTGACCGGATGGCGACGATCCGCCCCAGAGGGGTTTCCGGGGCAAGTCCGGCAAGCAGAGACTTAAACTCATCCCAGCTCACCGTCTCAAACTCCTTTGTCCGAATTCTGATCCCGTACTGCGTCAGAAAACTGGCCACAATCAGATCCCAGTCTCCGAAAAGATCGTAGTACGGGTCATCACCCCCCCGGCCATCTCCGTCACCAGCGATCAGCTGCACAGCCTCCTGTACCACCACGATCAGATCCCGGAAACTCAGTTTCAGCTTGTCCAGTTCTTTCCGTGACTTTTCCGGAAACATCAGCTGATACGCATCCATAATTTCCTGAACCCCAGGGTCATCTTTTCCCATCAGCCCCATGACCTTTAACATGGTCGGGGCATCGGCGTTTACCTCAATCACCTTCCCCTTGATCTCCAAGGCAGGATTTTCCTCAAATGTCAGCTTATCTGTAATATCCACTACCTTTGCCATACATTACCTCCTATCATTCTTCGGGAGCTTCCGTAAATGTCGGCTTTCCCTTGCAGTGCACCTCAAATTCCAAACTGTCCACATTGGTGCTGTCACCCCCGGCGGGCGTGGTCACACTGATGATCGCGGTAAACTCCACCTTAGCTCCGGATGGCATCTCCCAGGCGAACGGCGCCACCACATCGTTGCCGCTCTTCCATGCCAGACCCGCGATAAAATCATTTCCGGGATCCCCATAGGTCCTCTTTCCCTGAAAGCTGAAAGACAGTTTTTTGCTGGTCATCATCGCATCCCCCCAGCCCTCAGCCTCCATCGCATTCCATTCCTCAATGCCTCCGTCAATGGACGGGGCAAAATTGGTCAGATTGGCAATCACCGTATCCGCCGTATCGGAACCGTTGATTCCCACCTTAAATTTATTGTTAAAAACCGGATATACCTTTGGCGTATCGCTCATGTCTTCACCTCTTCTTTGTTATAGATCAGATCCAGCCAGATCACATACTCATACACTCCATCGTCGTCCGTTCCCACATCCACCGGCTCCGGCACCTGCAGGATCAGGCCGCTGACAAAGGTGTTTCCAATGGTCAGACTGTCCACCGTTTTCATTTTCTCATAAAGCTCCCAGGCCGCAGCTTCACTTTCTGATTTCCTTTTGTTCCAATGAATCAGAAGGGACAGCCGTCTTGTGTCATAGGTGGCGCAGGAAAAGCCTCCCAGGGCTGTCACAGGCGGCCCACTGCCCTTCCGCTCATACACGCCGACCGACTCCTGCTGCTTATTGTCCAGCTTGCCGATGTAGACCCGTTCATCCGCTGCAATCCCCAGGTCGGAAATCCACTGGCGGATATCTTTCAGAGAAATCATCACACACCTCCCACTCTCTTATAAAATTGCTTAAATGCCTTCGAGGCAAAATCTGCCTGGCTCCCACCCGGCAGCCAGTTCTCATACCACTCACCTCCGGCGTTGGGATTTGCCTTCGTCTGGAAATGATATTCCGGATGATAATAAAGGCGTCGGGCATAAGGTGTGCTGGTAATCAGCGATACCTTCCCCTGGGCGGACTGGCTGCAATCCACAAACGTACTCTCATTCTGCAGATTTCCTGTATCAAACGGCATGACCTGCGCCTGTACAACTTCTGTATGCAGTGCTTCTGCCGTCAGCTCCAATGCCCTCACTGCCGCCTCCGTCAGCTCATGAATTCGAGCCATATTCAGATTCACCGTTGACTTTACCCGCATTACATCACCTCCAGAGTACAGTAGTTCACCGTTCCATCCGGATTGCGGTTTTTCGTTCCCTGAACAATCCTCCTGGTTTCCCCGAATACCTCTACCGTGCCTCCGCTCAGAGACGGCAGTTCCGGGGCAATATCACCAGGAAAGAGAGCTGTCCCGGTGATCTGCACCAGCTTCTTTTCCGCCGTCAGGATCGTTTTAGCCCGGTCCTGGAAATTGCAGGTCAGATCCAGATCCACCGTGTTCTTCGGCTCTCCCAGATTGGTCAGCTCCTCGCTTTCCAGATGAACCTGTATTTTCGTCCTGCACAGCTTTTTCGGAACCAGACATGGATATTTCATCGCCCCACCGCCAATCTGCAGCACAGCCCGGTCTGACATAGTGTGGCGTATACATCCCGTCTCATGGCGATCCCCTTGTCCGTGAATACGTTCCAGGAGCTCCCAAACTGAGCGGATACCCCGTTGATACTGTAGCTCTGGAGGATCGTGTCGATCTCGTCGGCGTTCTCGTACTCAAAATCTGCCTGACGGCAGACTACCTCCCGGATGATCTCCTGCTGAAATGGAGTGAGACTGGAAAATCCCTGACCCACAATCCGATTGTAAGTCAGGGAATCCACGTGACGGGATGCCAGAAGAAGCGCCCGTTCCAGATTATCTTCCGGAATGACATTGCCTTTGTAGGTTTCCCGGTAAAATACCGGGTCCGCGTAAGGCTCATAGCCCATCTTACTCACCTTCCTTAGCAGACTTTCCCGCCTTCCCGGCCGTTTTTTCGGCCGCGGCCGTCTGCATCTTCTCCAGCTGCTCTTTCAGTCCGGCATTTTCTTTTTCCAGCTCTTCCCTCTCCCCTTTCAGGGCTACATAGTCGCCGTAGGGGACTGTTTTTCCCCGTCCATAGGCGATCACGTCGCCCTGATCGTTCAAAATGTCAAAGCCGCTCTCCTCATAAAATCTCTGCTGTGTCTCGTCGATGGTATAAACCTTGTTTCCTTTTACTGCCTTCATCGCTGATCACCTCCTCAGCCGCCAGAATGGGGCGTCACGTTCATGGAACAGCCGGCCGCCTTCTTCTCCAACAGAAACAGATCCCCATAACAGCGGTTCTGATACAGGTAGCCGTCTGCAGTTCTGGAGTCTGTTCCCGGGGTAAACAGCTTGATATAGCTGTATTTGTCCCTGGCCACCACACAGGAAGGATGCACCAGAATCCAGTTGATCTGATCTGCATCCGCTGCCGCCACACATCCGTTGGTAAAGTCATACTTGCTCTTCATCCGGGCTGCCGGCACCATCTTCAGCTGCACATCATCCAAGCTGTGCACCTTGCGGTTGACGCTCACCGGGGAAGTCACCGTGATCACCCGCTGAAGGCCGTCCGCCTCTTTTACGAACCTGTTCATGGTCGGCGTCACATAGAGAATGCGCCCCTCCTCCGGAACGCCGGCCTCATCCATAAGCGCCATTTCCGCATCGAACTGATCCAGGAACGTGGCGGCGTCCACCGCCGTCTGATCAATCCTCCCAGAGTAGGTGGTAAGCTCCGCATGGAGTTTGGAAAACCGGTAGGAATCTTTCTCCGGAATTGCCTGTTCCTCCTCAAACGTGTTCTGAATATTTGCCACCGAAAGCGCCAGATTGGTCTCATCAATGTCCATAGGATCAATCCAGAATTCAATATCTCTGTCATGGGCCAGTTTCTTCGGCTCCCAGTCATTGGAGAGGGTGCCGGCGTTGAATCCCATCGTCCTGGTATGATCCTTATAGCCGGACACTGTGATCCGGGGGAGCTTAATCGTCTGGGCGTTTAAAAATTTTACCTGCTGATTACTCTGGGCCAGAGCGTCAGAGCAGAGCTCCTTCGCGTATTTCTGGGCCAGAAAATCGGAAAACTGTTCCGCATAGCTGTAAACTGCCATTTGTTCACCTGTCCTTTCTTATCCTTGACTCGTTGTAACTGTGATTGCCGATGTGGAATCATCGGTATAAGTAACGGTTCCTCCGGTCACTGCGCCGGCTTCACTGGTTGTAAGGGCAATGGATTTTACCCCTTTCCCGGCCGGCCCCGCCGGCCCCTGACCTCCGGACGGCGGATTTTCCGCAATTTCCTTCAGATAATGTTCCACCTTTGTCCTGGGATCCGGGAGATCATCACTCTCGCCCGTCGCCAGGGCATAAAGATACGCCTCAATCTTTCTGATCGGTTTCGGTAATGCCATAGTTCACCTCTCTTTCCCTATTTCAGCCCGAACGCCGCTTTCAGCGCGGCATCGTCGCCCTGCTGCTGATTTCCGTTCCCGGCTGCCCCCACCTGGATAAATCCGTTCTGCCCGGACGCCTGCGGCTTCAGTCCTGGAACATCCTCCAGCGTCTTTTTCAGGGCGTTGGTGACAGTTTCCGTATTCACTTTACCGTCCTGGCCCACCGCCTGGCTCAGATCCGTCATCTTGATGAGGTAAGGGATGGTTTTCGCGTCAATCCCCAGCCCTACGGCCACCAGGATTGCTGCGTTCTCGATCTGGATCTGCCGGGCCTGCGCCTGAGCCTGCGCTGCCTGAGACTGCAGAGCCCCCACATCCGGCTGGCTGGCCGCTTTCTGAGCTTTAAACGCCTGAATGGCCTGGGCCATCTCCTCCTGAGATAAGCCCTGCTGCTTGAAATAGGACTTCAGCACCGTGTCCTCCGTGACAGAGGTCTTACCGGCGATCAGGCTGGCCAGCTTCTCATAATCAAACTGAGGTCCGGTTCCGGCGCCTGACTGCTGCCCAGTTCCGCCGGTTCCACTGTCGCCTCCCGCCGCTCCACTACCTGCCTGCTGTCCTGCTGCCCCGCTGGACGATTCTGCAAAAAGCTGTAAATTCATCGGAAATTTTGCCATAGTTCTCATGCTCCTTTCAGTTTTCGGGGTGTCTCCCCATGATCAGTTAGAGTGTCTCTCCTACAGTTTTTATCGGTGTGTCTCACCGTAGTTTTACGCCTTCGGGCAGAAAAAAGGCACCCAGGAGCAGTCTGAATGCCTGTAAATGGATATAAAAATACCACCAGCCATTTTTGACTGGTGGCTATTACCGTTTCGCTTCCTCTGATAATCTTTTAAAAATCTCCTGCGCTTTACTGTTGAATTCCTCCTCTCCCTCTTTGTTTTTTCCCCTGGGATGGAGAAATTCTTCTCTTTCCCGCCGCGGCATATTCCTCTTATCTTCTTCCGAAAGGTGAATCTCACTGTAAAGAGTCCTGAGTTTAAAACATTCTTCCGAAGACAACTCTTTTTGCCTTCTTTTCTGCTCCTCGTTCGGCAGTAGTAACCACTCTCGCGCTGTTAACGCCATCAGTCCACCTCCTCTAAAAGAATATAAAACTTCCCATCATACTTCGCTTTATTTACGACCCTGAATTTCGCATTTCTTGGATACAGAACTTCATTTTCCATGTCATTCCATTCATGTAAGTCTTTTCCATTTCTCGCATTCTGAACATAAATCTGGACCTGTCCTTCCTCATTATACATCCCGGCCTTAGTCGTTGACAAGTATTGCCCAGGAACATATTTCTGATTAACCTTAAAACTGTCAAAGAACTTCTCAGCATCTTCTTCCGCGAAAAATGTTATAGATCTGTTCAGATCCCCTTCATATTTGGGCAGTTTCTCAAGAGCACGATCGAGATTTTCCATCCATCTTCGCTCTAAATCCGTCAATTCCTGCTCAGCATTTCTTCTCAGTTTATCATTCAGTGAATAAGACTCCGGTCCAACGTATCGAACAATGGCTCCTTCTTCTTCCGAAGTAAGTCCTTGAAGTTCCTTTCGCTTTTTCCATTCATAGGCCATCTTCCCATACTTTTCCTTATTCTCCTCATCCAGCGAAAACTTTGCCAGCCTCTCATACTTCTCCGCCTGCCTGGCCGCATACTGCTGCCTGGCCTCCTCCTTGTTGGCCAACCCGATCGCCTCCAGCTCTTCCTCCGTCCACGTATCATCTGCCGTGGAAATTCCGGGGAAATAGGTGGTGTGGCTGTCCTTGCAGCGGGGGTGGTAAAGGCCATACTCAATAGCCTTGCTCATCAGCGGATATTTCTTTCCCGTTTCCGGATCCACACCGTCCTTCGATCCTCCGCTCCACACATCATCAATGAGCACTTTTCCCACAAATGGAAGACATTTGGGACAGGGATTTCCTCTCTTATTTACGATAACGGTGGCAATTCCCCATTCCTGCCGTTTCTCCCCTTCCCCCTGAAGGTATGCCCGCTTGCTGGCGGTCCGGATCGCCATGTCCGCATAATCCGAAATGGTATGCCTGGCTCCGTTTGCGTACTGAATGCAGTTAAGTCCGGCAGCCAGAAAATCCCTGGCAGCCATGTCCACCGCCTTCTCATAGGTTCCGGCGCCGGTGTTGGCGTATACCTGAGCGTTGTAAATAATCTTTCGGTACTGGTCATTGGCCATCCGCAGCACTGCCGTCTCCGCGGTCTCCATATCCTTCCTCGTCGCCTGAATCAGTGCCTCCAGCTTCTGTTCATTGAGCTTGAAAAACTCGGCTGTCATGGCCTGCTTTTCCGGCGTCCGATTCCGCCCGGACACTTTCCAGCCTTTTCGGATCGCCTGGAGGATCCGGATTTCCTGCTGCATATTCCCCTTCTGTCTGGCATTTCGGATCAGCTCTTCAATCTCCCGGTTGATCCAGCGGAACCGGCTCCCATATTTCTTCTGGTTCTCCCGCTTGTACTTCTCCAGCGCTTTCAGCTGCTCTGCCTGCCACATGGACCACCGGATCCCTTCCTGCTCTTCCTCCGCCCGGTGGCGGGCCATGTTCCGCATCATGGAAGAGATCAGCTCTTCCTCAATAGCTGCGAACGCCGCGCCAATGTCATACTCATCATGTTGCACTCATCAGCGCCCCTTTCGCGCTCTCCTCACCGGTATCTTTTAATTCCTCTCCCCGGTTGGCGTACACTTTAAATCCCTTTGCCTTAAACTGTCTGATCTGAGCTTTTAACTGCGTGATGCTCCTGCATTTATCGTTCCGAAGCTCCGCATAACGGTCCTTCTCCACTGCGTAAATCCCAAATGGCACCTGCTCACTGGCCATCTGCAGCATTCCCTCGTACTCCTTCCGGCTCATCCGGTATGTCCGGTTCATGACCTTCACCAGCATCTCCGTTTCCTCCTTCCTGATAGACCTGAAACGATCCGGCGGCCCGGTTGACGCCCGGCTCTTCCATTTCAGCGATTCCCTGTTCTGCCTTCAGACGCCTGACTTCCTCTTTTTTCCATGTCTCATCCCGGCTGTCACCGTAAAGCTCCTCTACAGCCGCCTCTGTGCTCATAATTCCGCCCTGTTTTCCCTTGACCACCGTTTCCACCTGGCTTTCAAAAGAGGGATTGGCATACTCCCCGAAGGGAATGTCCACCTTTACCTCTTCCACCGGCTGATTGTTCAGCAGATAATAAGCATTGATGCACGCGGAAACCAGCCTCGGGAGCGTATCCTGGAGCGCTTCCACGATGGCATTTCTTGTGTAAAGAGTCGTTTTCTCTTTCTCTCTCTGGGCCTCTGCGTTGTCCAGCTTCTTCACATCGATTCCCAGGGTACTGGGACTGATGATCCCCTGCAGGCAGAGATCCAGCGCCGTGACATAGGACGCCTGATAACTGTCATGGGGAATGCCTGGCTGTTCCGTCTGCACCTTATTGTCCGCATTCTCCGACATGTCGTTGTCCCCGACAAAATACCGGTTATCAAAGGGGTTGGGCTTTATCATCTCCCCTGTAGACGGATTTCTGGGAACAAGGCTCTCCGGAATATAAGTTCTTGCCCTGCCGGCCCGCAGCGCATCCATCCACTGACTCCACGCCTCATCAAATGCGTCGAAGCTATCCAGCTTCCCGTCAAAAATGCTCCCGCCTCTGCCTTCCCATTTGGCGCTCTCATACACCTGAAGAGGCACCGCCAACATGATTCCCGGATCGAAGTCCCAGTTTTTGATCCCCCTGGTCTCTTCGATGGCAGCCAGATCCACTTCCCTCTCCCCCAGATACAGTTCGCTGCGGATATATCCATATCCGTAGTGCTCATACAGCACATACTGCTTCCGGTGGGCCTTATACGGTGTCTTAAATACCACCTCCCGCAGATCATCCCCGTCATAGATCAGCTCGATCCGGTCTCCCGGATACCACTGCATGATGGGATATTGGCTTTTTTTGGTATTTACGGTCACCTTCCAGGCTCCGTCTCCGATATACAGCGTTTCCCGGAGCACCCGGTTCATCTTCCGGCGGAAATTATTCTTCTTGTCGATCTCCTCCCAGAGCGTCTCCTGCTTTCCGGAGTCAAACTCAAAATCATTCATATCCGCCAGCACCACAGATGTCAGAACCTTGATGATCAGCCCCGGAAGACCGGTGTGAATCTTGCGCATTTCCATCCCCGGCGTACTCCTGGAAGCCCAGAACTTATACCGGTCCGCGTATTCTTCACTCTGCTGATACAGCTGCTCCAGCTCATTTCCGTCTCCGCGGTACCAGATCCGATTCCGGATAGCATTCAGTTCAAAATCCATAATCTCCTGAATCTGGATGCCGTAAGGATTGGACGGCTGGATGTTCAACCAGCTGCGGATCCCCCGCTTGATATTCTCGTTCAATGTCGTCAGCCACCTCATTTCTCTTCATCCTCCTCAAACCCGATCAGCCCCCGGTACGGAATCCAGCCATACTGGGAAGCGTTGATGGTATGATCATTCCGATCCTCCGGCTCATCCTTATCCTCCTGCCAGGAGTAGCGGTCCATTTCCCCCAGATGCTCCGTACAGGCATCCACCACTAGATAGCAGCCCTGCCCAATCCAGCCAAGCTGCAGCTTGATGCGGTCAATGATCGTCAGTGCTTTGTAGGCATCCAGGAAATTATAAATGCAGCCGTGAAGCCGTTTGTACTTCCGAAGCTCCGTGATCGTCGCTTGATCCGCGGAATCCACAAACACATCCTTTGCCAATCCCCACTCTTTCTCATTCCGGTCCAGGAAATCCACAAATTTCTCCACCGTGTCGGACGGAGCCAGAGGCTTATCCAGATCCGCGTTGCTGTATACCTTTTCTTCCAGAATGATCAGGCGCCGGTCCGTGGTGATCCCCATAAACAGCATGGCAATGGTATCCGGGGACTTCGCGGAATAGGAGGTATCCAGGCCGGAAGAAAACTTCCGGAACCGGATCTTTCCAGCCTTCACCTGCTTCTTTACCCATGCCGCCGTAACCACATGCTTTTTCCGGTCAAAATTGGGGAAGATCAGACCGGTAGCCTTTCCCCTCAAGCCCTCAATCTTGTTTTTCCAGATCTTCGTCCCTTTCGGCGTGTTCTGGATGATCTTTGCCAGCTTCTCCGACGGCAGCCCCAGGTTATGGGCAAAAGAAAAGAACCAATGCACCCAGCCAGGTTTTGGTTCTTCTCTCAGTTCTTCTATGATTTCTTTTGGCGTCTCCGCCTCCCACTCCGGCAGAGGCCGGGAGTGATTGATGTATTCCTGGTAAATCTCCAGGTTGGGATCGTCCGGATTCAGCGTGGCCATCAGGTAGTCGCACCGCATGGCCGCCTCCCGGACAAAATCAATGTCTGCCGTGTTGATCTCGTCGATGTACAGGCAGCCGTACTGGCCGCCCAAGGCGTCCTTCCATTTCCGCTTGTTTCCATAGCCCACCACAAAGATGATCTTGTCCCCGCCTGACGTGTGGAACAACAGGTGGGGCATCTTATACTCACCGGATCCGTTGCCCTTGTATTCCACCAGAACGCCGAAATCGTCCAGAATTCCCAGATCTTTGTTGATGATGTTCTTCTCCGCGGCACCGGTGTCATCGGCCGCCAGGATGTGGAGTTTTTTCGGGCTCTCCGCCACCTTCAGCATGAACTTGAACAGGCCGACGGTTGTCTTGCCCGCAGCGGTTGTCCCCTCCAGGAATTCCACCGGAGCGTCACAGCGCAGGAAGGATTTATATTTCTCGGACAGCAGCAATCTCTCCGCGCTCACTATCCACCACCGCCGCGCATCTGCTGGATCAGGTCGTCCAGTTTTGTCTTCTCTGTCTCCAAGGCTCCGGATAACTCTACCTTGTCCTTAAACATCCCCAGATGTCTGCCCAGAAGCTCCAGAGCCTTCAGCTTATCTGCCATCTTGATCTCCCTCTCCAGGCCGTCCTCTCCGAAAGTCTTAACCTTTACAGACTGAATGGCAGCGGTGTCCTCTGGAAGGGCGTCTGATCTCACGGTAGCTGTGTCCGGATCAATCACGTCATTGGCATTAACGAAAGCGATCTTTGCCAGCTCCATGACCACCCGATCCGCATTGACGCCAGTGCGGCGGGACCGCTCCGCCATCGCCCTGGCAATACGCGCCTGAATGTCAGGTTTCGTCAGGTTTTCACTGCCGATGGACTTTGCTGTGTCTGGGCTGTAGCCGGCGCGGATCGCAGCCTGGGTGGCGTTTAAGTCGATCAGATATTCTTCGATGAAACGCTTTTGTTTCTGGGTCATGGGGTGTCACCTCGCTTTCTGGTATCCATATTTTTTGGTTTATCGTAAACGGTAGATAGCACGTACCTTGTATTTAAGCCGCACTTATGCGAAAATACCATTAAGTTTTAACACAGCTCCTTGAAAACGGTATATAGCAAAG
>DWWL01000052.1 GCA_019119775.1 Candidatus Lachnoclostridium pullistercoris
CCCAGTCCCAACACTCCTACGGCCAGATAGTCCAGAAAAATGTTGCTGGAAATGGTGGTGACGGTCCCCGCCAGGTAGAGCTGGGGCCGGCCAATGAGACGGCCGGAAAATCCAAACAGAATTTTAAAGGAAATGGCCGGCACAAACACCGCAAGAGCGCGGATATACCGGCAGGAATTCTCCAGCAGAGCCGGACTGGCTCCCAAAAGCAGGGCAATGGGCCGGTAAAGTAAAATTCCTGCCATCATGAGAACCAGGGAAATCACCCCAAGCACCAGCAGGGCCGAATGATAAATATCTTTCGCCCGTTTTTCATCTCCCGCTCCCAGGGCGCGGCCCGCCGCGCTCATCGTCCCTGAACAGATCACCATACTGCTGCCGATGATAATCTGATAATAGGGATTGGCGATGTTGACGCTGGCCATGGCGTCCGCCCCCACATAATTTCCAATAAAAATCCCGTCTATAATCCCCTGAATGCCGTCCAGCACCATAGCTGCCATGGCCGGAGCCACATACCGGAAAAACAGCCCCGGCAGCGATCTGGTCAGCAGAACATTTTCTTTTGTCATATTCCGTTCCTCTCCGCGATATGGAATTCTTTACATGGAGTGAATTATATCATTCTCCAGGAGAAAAGGCAACGCATCCTCTCCCTGGCCTTCACCCTTACAGAAAGGCCGGGAGCTCTCGTCTGCCCCCGGCCTTCCGCCGTTTTTCTTACTTCAATTTTCCTTTCCGCCTCACTCTGCCGGTACTGCCGCCTGACCGTCCCACTGGCCATCCGCCAGCACCTGATAGCCGTCCGGCGTCCGCCTGCCGGCGTACATGGCACCCCTGGTTCCGTCTGACTCCGGATTGAAATAATACCACTGTCCGTCGATTTCCTGCCAGCCGGTGAGCATCAGTCCAAAGGTACCGTCATGGCGCGGATTCAGATAATACCAGACGCCGCTGTTATCCCGCAGCCAGCCTGCCTGAAGATTTCCACTCCAGTCAAAATAGTACCAGGAATCTGCTGTCTCTCCGGCAGTTTCCGCTGCCGGCTCACGAATAGCCGCCCACTGGCCCCGGATGACTCCGCCCCCGTTTAACCGGAAGCTCCAGGTGCCGGCCGCCGCATCCCAGCTCCACGTACCATCCGTTCCCGCTGTGCAGTATGTCCACGCTGTGGTCCGGATTCCTATATCGTTGAATCTATTCCCATCAGAATCATCAGAGTAAGAACCGCTGTCAGAAGAGGAATCCTCTCCCGGGTCCTCACTTCCGCCAGGTTCTTCTCCCGTTCCGGGATCTTCCCCTTCGCCGGGCACCTCTCCCGTTCCAGGGTCTTCGCCCTCGCCGGGCACTTCTCCCGTTCCAGGGTCTTCGCCCTCGCCGGGCACCTCTCCCGTTCCGGGATCCTCTCCTTCGCCAGGCACTTCTCCCGTTCCGGGGTCTTCTTCCTTATCCGCATACTCCGGCGTCCAGCCTGCTGTAAAGAAGGCTTCCGGGGTCTGATCCACCGTTTCCGCTTCCGTCTCTGTGAGCACCGTTCCTTCCACACGTCCCGTCACATCCACGGGGCTTCCAGCAACTACAGTTCCGTATTCGTGGCAGGTGCTTCCGTTCGGCTGCCGTCCGCTCATCTCATGCCAGCCTTCCGCCGCAATCACATCTGCGGATTCCAGGACAGAATTGACAAAAGTCACATTCAGCGCGTCTCCCCAGGGCCGTCCAAAATATCCCGGTGCATGGAGAGCGCCGTTTTCCGTATTTCTCACAATGCTGCAGCTCTCAAACAGATATCCGCCGCCATCCGTCATCGGCTCCCTGGCCGCTGTAATATAACCGCCGGAAGCCTCATCGGAATACCCGCAGAAGCTGAGGGTACACTGATCAAAGTAGTAGTCGCCATATCCGAAAATGTAATCTGTATTTCCTTCAATCAGGCAGTACTTGAAATATCCTTCCGTTCCCTCATCTGTGTAAAGGGTATCCTGGCTGCTGAGCATCTCACAGTCATAAAATTCCGTCTGATCCGCATAGATCAGCAGGGCTGCCGCCCGCTCGGTAGCGGCGCGGCTCATCACGTCTGCCCCCAGTGTCCGCTCAAAGCTGATGCTGCTCTGACCGCTGTGGGAAAGGCTGACGCCGTCCTCGATTTCCTCTTCCGTCACATAATCATTAAACGAATTTTCAAAGACAATATGTTCCGCCCGGAAACCGTCCGCATTCTCTGTGAGATAGACAGTACCGCCCCAGCTGGCCGGCTCATTTTTCTCATATTTGTCATAGGCACGGGCAGGATCGTAAAATCCGTCCTCACCCACACTGTAATATTCATACCCAATGCCGTAATACCAGGTGATTTTTGCCTCTCCCTGCTCCGGATAATCGTTCACCAGGGTGATTCCCGGCACATCCACCGTCACCTGCTCCCTGTATGTGCCCGGGTAGAGATGGATGGTGATTCTGGTTTCCTCGTCAGACAGCCGCATGGCTTCCGCGGCCTTCATCGCCTCTGTCACGGTAGCAAAACCATCCGTTCTATCGGGATATCCTACGTAGAGGTCGGTCTTCAGAGGAATGGGATCCGGCGTTCCCGTAAAGGACACATACAAATCTCTTACCGTCTCCCCGCCGGCCACGGTCACATGGGTTTCCGTCTCATACCAGCCGTCCGCCGTGGTCATGGACGCCTGGTAAATTCCATCTCTCAGCTTTGTCTCATAGGTCTGGCCGCTGCCGTCCGCCGTTTTCTGTACCTGGGCGGAATAAATCTGTCCCTGGCTGCCGTCTGCCTTGATCTCCGTAAAAGTCAGAGAGGTCACTTCCGCTTCCGCCGGCAGATGGAGCAGACTGCCCTTCACCGGGTAAAACGCCTTTTTCTCCACCGTCATGGAAATGGTCAAAGTTCCCGCTTCCGCCCCGGTCACCGTGCTTCCTCCGCTGGTAATCTGATAATCATCCAGGCCGGTGAGCACCGCCGTATACGCCGTGGAAGTGTCCAGAACTCCCTCAAAAGTCAGTTCTGTTTCCGTCTGCCCTGAGGTGAGAACCATCACCGCCGGAGACTGAAGTTCATTTTCCGGCACCCAGATGAGGCCTGCCTGTTCAAAATCCGTGCCGTTCTCAAATCCGGAAATGGTTCCGCTCACGGACACCGTAGGCTTCGCCACAATCTCAAGGTCCGCCACCACACTCTCCTGAGAATCGTTCACAGTAATCATGGTCCCGGATTCAAAGCCGTAACCCAGCACGTTGGCCAGCACCGGCTGATAAACTCCCTGGGGAAGGGCCGCCTCATATCGGAAGCCGCTGCCTTCCGGAAGTACAGACGCCTGATAGACAACGCCGCTGCTTCTCTGTTCCTGGGGCACAAAGTAGAGGTCAAAATTGTCATATGCGAAGCCATCCGGCACTGTAATGGATCCTTCCACCAGACAGCCGGAATTTTTCACCACCCGGTAGAGAGCCAGCTTCGGCTCTGTCTCCCCGGTTCCTGTCAGAGAAAGGGTATAAGTCCCGTTTTCCGGTACCTGGAAGACGTGGGCCTCCGTATTCGCCGTCAGAGTGCCACCGGAGACAATCTCCGCTTCCAGATCTCCATCGGTAAATGCCAGCCTGCCTTCCGCTCCATTGGTGGAATTCATATAGAAAGTCACCTGGGTTCCTGCCGTCAGATTTTCCAGAACAATGGTGCGCCCGGATCCGTTGGAGTAGTAAGCGCCGTCAAAGCTCTCTCCATCCGCCGCAGTTCCGTCCAGTCCAGCTTCATCTGTATTTCCATAGCTGTAAGTTCCATCCCCATAATAAACGCGGTCGTTGTTCCGCACATTCAGGATCAGGGAACCGACGGATATCTCCCCGCGCTGGAGAACGTATTTCTCTGGATTGGAAGTGCTTACCGCAAAATATTCCCCATGGTCATTCCAGAAAGAACCGTCAATATAACTGGTTCCCTCCTCCGGCTCAGCTCCGCCCATATCCCAGACTTCCACGCCCGCCGTTACCTGACCGGCCTCCGGGATAAAGATAATCTGCTTCAGATAAGAGCTTCCCCGGAAATACACGGCCACGTACTCCAGCCGATTGCTGTCATGGGTATAAGAATATTCTGTGTATCCGGCTCCGGCCGGTTCCAGAATCTGTCCGTTCGCCTCAATCACCGTATCACTGTTAGCGTAGGAGGTGAGCACCAGTTCACCCTTTCCGGATACCGGCACCCAGATCCAGGTCCCGGCGCCCACCTGAGTGTCGCCATTTGCCGGCCGGGCTTCGCATTTGCCCTCCGAAGCGTCAATGTACAGATGATTATAGTAATCGCTTTCTCCCTGCAGACTGCCGGAAAATGCCTGTTCACTTCCGTCAAAGAGCCACTCCGTCACGCTTCCGTCTGGAGCTGCCATTTGCTCCGCATAGTCGATCGAAATAGAACGGATATAATTCTGACCGCCTATAAGGGCGACCGCCATCCACTCGTCTTCCTCCGCCGTATAATTTTCCAGAACTGTGAGAGCGGGCCAGCCGGATCCGGCCTCAGTTTCATAAGACTCTCCTGCTACTTCCAGGACCGTACCCCCATATACGGTGAGGGATACGTCTGCCTCCACTCCGCCTTTTAAAGGAATGTAGATGACAGAACCATGCCCCATCAGGTCGATTCCCCTCAACTTCAGCGTGCCATCAGCCGGGTCAAAGTACAGTCCCTGAATCAATTTCTCTTCCGTAATTTCCCTGGCCGGCCACGTCTCTCCATCCGCAAAATTCACCTCAGTAGGAAATTCCTCCGGCGTCTCCTGCGGTCCCACCGGCGTCTCCCGCTGCTCCGTCACCTCAATGGAGGTAAAATAGGCTGAACCCGAGCCGCCTACCGTCAGCTTTACATAGACATCCTCGCTGCCTGTATAGTCAATGGCATAGACGTAATTGCCCTGGGATACCACGTCCAGTTCTTCTCCGTCTTCCGACCCGCCGTAGATTTCCGCCGTGAAAGCAACGCCATCACCCGGCTGAACGTGAAGAACGATCTGACGCCCCAGAAGTTCCTCTGTCACTCCCGCTACCGGAATATAGAGAATTGTGCCAGCGTTGATCTGGGTATCTCCATTCGTGTCTCTTGGCGCTGCCTTCCCATGCTCCGCGTCTATGTAGATTTCGTCGCAGTAGCCGGAATTTCCCTCCATCGTCTCCTGCACGATCCCGGAAGTTCCCCCAAATGACCATTCCGTCACATCTGTGGGAACTGAGTCAGGATCCAGGCTGTCTTCCTGCTCCAGCTCCGGATCTGTGGCTATTGGATCCAAAGATATGCTGGAAAAACCAGGTGTCTGCTCTGGTTTTTCCAATATTTCATCTTTCGTTTCCTCCCATTCCGACGGAGTCGCCTCATCGATTACCGTCAACAAAGGTGTCTTTTCTTTCGCACCTGCTCCTGAAACCGCGGCCGCCGCCGGCAGCGACGTGACAACCAAAGAAGCTGCCAGCAGAACCGCAATCCTTTTTCCACACATTTTCAGCATGACTTGTCCTCCCTAAAAAATCCAACTGCTCTGTGATGCCTGTTCTCTCAGTCAAATTTCTGTCCAGTTTCCAGTCTCTGCTCTGTCTGATATTTGGTCAATCTTCGGTCTGTCTTTCAGTCAATCTCTGGTCCGTATTCCGTGATCGCTGCCGTTTCTTTAATATTTTAACCCATTAACGTGCAGCTACTTAATATTATATTTTCATCAGAGAAACATTACAATAGTTTCCAGGATTTTTTCCATATTTTCCCATTATTTCCGCCGCCGCGTTCCCGCCGGTTCTTCTCCACTCCCTTTTTCGGCCCTCTTTGCCGGTTCCTTTAAGATCCGCCGGACGTTTTCCCGGATCTTTTCCGACAGTTCCCGGTAGGCGTCAAGCTCCTCCCGGTCAAATCCCCGGAACCTGGCCTCCTCATAATCCCGGCGCACCGCCTGGAAATCCCCTTCCAGAAGGCTGGCCGCCGGCTGGAGAAAGATTTCCAGCTGCCGCTTCCGGCCGTTTTCCTCCTTCACTTCCGCCGTCCGGATCATTCCCCGCCCGGACAGGCGCTGCAGAGCCGTCCGCAGTCTGGTCCTGGAAATATTCAGCAGATCTGCCAGCTCCTTCCTGGTGTAGGAGCGCCTGGCTCCGCTCACATAAAACAGCAGGGTCATCTCCACCATAGGCAGGTTGCATTTTATGGCCACCGGTTCCAGGTAGTATTCAAACAGTTTCCGCTCCCGGTATCTTTCAGCCAGCACACTGTCCTCCATCACCGCCTCCCGGGACACCGCCGTCCGCTCCTCTCCCAGGCGCTTCGCCCTGCCCAGAATGGATGGGAGCACAGTCCCGTCCCCCGCCGAATCCACCAGAAACCGGTAAACCTGGAGCCGGTATTTCTCATAATCCTCCTCGTCCAGCACATGCTTGTAAAAATTGTTGTAGTACTCAAAGACCATCAGCTTCATCCGGATCACCCGGGAAATATTCATCCCCTGGTTTACCAGAGAACCTTTCCGTTTCACATAATAGTAAATGGGAGTCCGCAGCACGCAGATGGTCTCAATATGGCGCATATACTCCAGGTTAAACATGAAGTCCTCGCACCAGCTGATCTCCCGGTCCATCCGCAGGTGCCAGGCTTCCACTACATCTCTCCGATACAGCTTGTTCCACAGCACGCCGTAATAGAAATCTGCGGGATTTTCCATCATGTGGGAAGAAAACTCCTCCAGGGACATGACCCCGTCCTCCTCGATATCCCCTTTGTGGGAGACCAGCTCCCCGGAAACCCGGTAAAAATCCGCCACCACCAGGCCGCAGCCCGTGTCCTCCATCCGGCGGACCAAGAGCCGGGTGGCGTCCGGGGCCAGCCAGTCGTCGCTGTCCACAAACTGCAGATATTTTCCCACGGCCTGTCCGATGGCCAGATTTCTGCTGTCCGACACTCCGGAATTCTCCTTTGTCATGACTAACACCCGGGGATCCTGCTCCTCATACCGCCGGCAGATCTCCCCCGACCGGTCTGTGCTTCCGTCATTGACCAGAATCAGCTCCAGATCCTGGTATTCCTGATTCAGGATGCTGTCCACGCATCGCTCCAGATATTCCTCCGAATTAAAAACCGGTACAATCACACTCACTGTGGGCTCCAACTTACGCTCTACCTCCTGTCTGACATTCCGTCCT
>DWWL01000053.1 GCA_019119775.1 Candidatus Lachnoclostridium pullistercoris
AAATTCATCCATGTTTGTCTTTCCCAGGATCACCGCTCCCTCCTGCGACAGAAGGTCTGCGGCAGTGGCGGAGTAGGGCGGCACGAAATCTGCCAGCATTTTAGAGCCGCAGGTGGTGGGAATGCCTTTCGTGCAGATATTGTCCTTTACCGCCACCGGAACTCCCGCCAGAGGACCGGTGTATTTTCCATCCCGGATTCCCCGGTCCGCCTCCCTGGCCTGCCGGAGAGCCTCCTCCTCATCCAGATGGAGAAATGCGTGGATCCTGTCTTCTCCCCGCCGGGCGCGCTCCAGAAAGGATCTGACTGCCTCCTCGCTGGTAAATTCTCCCTGTCTGATCCGTTTCCCGATGTCAACGGCTGTCATTTCCCAGATTTCCATATCTTTCCCCTCCTACTCTACTGTCTTCGGCACCGCATACTGGCCCTGTTCCTGTTCGGGAGCAATGGAGAGGAGCTCCTCCCTCATGCTGCCGTTTGTGACTTCGTCCTCCCGGAACACATTGCCGAACCGGCAGGGATGAACCATAGGTTCTGTGGCGGACGTGTCCAGCTCGTTCATTTTTTCCACATAGTCCAGCATCCGCTCCATCTCTGCCGCCGCCTGCTCCCTCTCTCCGGCCGATAATTTCAGCTTTGCCAGAACCAGCACGTTTTCCATGGTCGCTTCATCGATCTTTCTGCTCATTGTCTCTCCTCCTGTCACGGCGTCAGCCTGCCCATATCCCTGGGAAACAGGCATCCCTCTCTCACATTGTCCTCTCCCAGCAGCTGGACTGTCAGCCTCTCCAGGCCGATTCCCAGTCCTCCGTGGGGCGGCATCCCGCAGCGGAACGCCTCCAGATATCCTTCCATTCCCTCATCCGTCATTCCCCTGGCTGCCATCTTGTCCATGAGCATTCTGTAATCATGGATTCTCTGGCCGCCGGTGGTGATCTCCATTCCCCTGTAAAGCAGGTCAAAGCTCAAGGTATAACGGCTGTCCTCCGGATCGTCCATGGCGTAAAACGGCCGTTTTTTCGACGGATAGTGGGTGATAAATACGAAATCGCTCCCCAGCTTTTCCTTCGCGTAAGTCCCGATCAGGCTCTCCTCCTCCGGCTCCAGATCAAAGGGAGCTCTCGCCGGCCTGCCGTAAGTCTCGGATACCAGGCGCTTTGCCTCGTCGAACCGCAGGGCCGGAATGGAGGCAATCTCCGGAACTGTGACGCCCAAAAGCTCCAGCTCTCTGCCGTATTCCTTTTTCAGAAGCTCCATGACGTACCGCAGCATTTCCGTCTCCATCCCCATCACGTCCTCCATGCCGTCAATGTACCCCATCTCAAAATCCAGGCTGGTATACTCGTTTAAATGGCGCCTGGTGTTGTGCTTTTCCGCCCGGAACACCGGTCCCGTCTCAAAGACACGGTCAAACACTCCCACCATCATCTGCTTGTAAAACTGCGGGCTCTGGGCCAGCACCGCCGGCCTGTGGAAATAGCTGAGCTTGAAAATATTGGCTCCGCCCTCCGCCCCCTTCGCCCCGATCTTCGGGGTGTGGATCTCTGTAAAGCCCTGGCTGTAGAGGAAATCCCTGAATCCCCGGACAATTCCCTCCTGGATCCGGAATCTGGCTCTCTCCCGCACATTTCTTAAAGAGACGGCCCTGTGGTCCAGCCGGGCCTCCAGAGAAGCGCCCATCTTCCATTTGTCCACCGGCAGGGGAAGGGGACTGGCCGGGACAGAGAGGATCTCTGCTGATGTCACGGCGATCTCCACTCCGTGGGGCGCCCGCTCCTCTCTCCGGAGCGTTCCCTCCGCCCGGAGCGTGCAGCCCTCTCTGATCTCCCCCGCCTGCTCAAAGGTCTTTCTGTCAAACACCGTCTGCAGCAGTCCTTCTGCCTGTCTGAGCACCACAAAGATGATCTCTCCCATGTTCCTCACACGGTGAACCGCTCCCTCCGTCTTTACGGTCTCCCCGGCCAGTGCCGGATCCGTCAGCTCCGTGATGGAGCGGATGTCTTTTTTCTTCACTCCCATGATCTGCTTCATAGATTGTTTCCTCCTTTTTCTGTTCCGGATCCCTGTGGCTGAACGCGAAGTTTTATTAAACAAAAAAAAGTCCCGGAACATTCATTTTTTAATGAATCTTCCGGGACGGGATCATCTTCTTCCCGCGGTGCCACCCGCATTGCCGGTCGTTTGTAGTTTCCCACAAAATCCTGGCCTCTCATGAAGGACGCCGCATGCGCCGGCCCGTATGGCGAGACTTATCCTCTCGCTTTTACAGACCACCTTGCCTGCTGCCGGGCCAACACCCGTAACGCCTTCCTGCTTAACGCGCAGTACACGGGCTGCCCTACTCTCTGTTCAGACAGCCGGCTCCGGAGTGTTCCCTTCCCTCTTTCCGCCTGCAGACGCTCTCAGTCGGTGACGTCCGCTTCCTGTCGGCTTCCGGGGGGTGAGTCTCCTTCCACGCCGTTCGTATATTTTGATTTTCTCTATGGCTCTGTATTATAGTGAGTCCATTTTCAAATGTCAAGCATATTTTTTGACAATTTTTTCCTCCCGCGGAATCACTGTAACCGTTCAGACGGCGGATAAACAGAGGAGAAAACTGACGTCAAGCTCGCTTGTAAGTAAGTTTTCCCCTCTGTTTACACATCGGATGGACATCCGATGCTTCTTGTCCGGCCTGCTGGCCGGGCAAAAAGACGCCCGTCTGAACTATTACCAATCACTCACATTCTGCGGATCCGCTCCACTGCCTCCCTCGTGCTCTCGTGGCTTCCGAAAGCGGTCAGCCGGAAATATCCTTCTCCTGACGGACCAAAGCCGGAGCCGGGGGTGCCGATGACGCCTGCCTGATCCAGCAGCCGGTCAAAAAATTCCCAGGAGCTCATTCCGTCCGGCGTCTTCATCCAGATATAGGGAGAATTGACTCCGCCGCTGGCCTGATAGCCGCAGGCGATCAGACCTTCCCGGATCACAGCGGCGTTCTCCATATAGTAAGCCACCTGCTCCCGGATCTGCTTCTGTCCGTCTGCGGTGTACACCGCCTCCCCTGCCTTCTGCACAATATAGGGAGTTCCGTTGTACTTGGTCCCCTGTCTGCGGAACCACATGTCCCTCAGGCTCACTCCGTCTCTCTTTAATTCCTTCGGCACCACTGTAAATCCTAAGCGCACCCCTGTAAATCCTGCATTTTTGGAGAAGCTGCGGAACTCAATGGCGCAGGTTTTTGCCCCGCTGCACTCGTAGATGGTGTGGGGGATTCCTTTCTCCGTAATGTACGCCTCATAAGCGGCATCGTAGAGAAGGATGGAGCCGTTTCTGTTGGCAGCGTCCACCCATTTCTGCAGCTCTTCCTTCCGGATGGCCGCTCCCGTGGGATTGTTGGGGAAACATAAGTACACCAGCTCCGGCAGCTTCTCCGGGATCTGGGGCACAAAGCCGTTTTCCAGAACGCAGGGCATGTAGGTGACGCCGGCATACCTGCCTGTGGCCGGATCGTACTCCCCGGTCCGGCCCGCCATCACATTGGTGTCCAGATAGACGGGATACACCGGGTCGCAGACGGCGATGTGTACGTCTCCTGCGAACATTTCCTGAGTGTTGCCGCAGTCGCACTTGGCTCCGTCGGAGATGAAGATCTCGTCGGCGCTGATATCGCAGCCCCTCTCCCGATAGTCGTGCTCCGCGATCACGGAGCGGAGAAATTCATACCCCTGCTCCGGCGCGTAGCCGTGGAAGGTCGCTGCCTGTCCCATCTCGTCCACTGCCCGGTGCATGGCCTCCGTCACCGCGGGAGCTAAGGGCAGGGTCACGTCCCCAATCCCCAGCTTGATCAGCTTCCGCTCCGGATGGGCCTGCTGAAAGGCCGCCGTCCGCCTGGCCGTCTCAGAAAACAGATAGCTTCCCTGAAGTTTCCCATAATTGTGATTGATCATGTTCGATTTCCTCCTCTATTCGTTCTCATAAAGCACCAGAATCATTCTGGCTGACTCCGCCATGGTGCGCCCCGTCTCCATGCTCCTTTTCTGCAGGTAGCGGTGGGCCGCCTCCTCGGACAGACGGTTTCTCTCCATCAGAAGGCACTTCGCCTCCCGGATGCTCTTTTCATCCTCCGGGCTTCTTGTCTTCTTACGGCGGACATTCTCCGCGGAAGGTCCGCCCCTTTTTCCGCCGCCTGCCGCCGGTCTTCTGACGTCTCCCCGGCTCATCATCATCCGAACCGTGTTAACCAGATCAAACACCCGGATGGGAGCGGAGACGGTCATCACATCCGGCGGACAGTCGGAAAGCCTGGCCTCCGGCCCTATGACCAGCAGCTCTACCCCATCCGGAAGATATTCCCGAAGCTGGGAGCAGTGCATATCCTTCAGCCGGACGCTGCTGATCACGATCCCGCCGTCCATCACAGACGCCTCCTGCAGGGCCTGGGCACCGGTCAGACAGCAGACGGCATTCTGGAACCCGTTTCTCTCCAGCGCCCGCCCGATCTTTTTTCCGTCTTCTTCCCTGGAAAACACTATGACGATGCCCTTCATCCTCTTCCTCCCATTTTCCGAATCACTCCCATGTGCGCCTTCCGTCCGTCAGTACCGGTACAGGTACTCACGCAGCTCCCAGGAAGTGACCTGGCGCTCATAATCCATCCATTCCTCCTGCCTGCAGGCGGCATAGCGCCTGCACAGTGCCTCTCCCAGAGTCTTCTTTACAAATTCATCTTCCCGGAAGCAGGAGATGGCCGTTCCCAGATTTTCCGGGAGGCGGCCCAGGCTCTCCCCCTCGGGGATCTCCAGCTTCCTGGCAATGCCGTCCAGCCCCGCCTCCAGGCAGAGGGCCAGCAGCAGATAGGGATTGGCCGATCCGTCCGCGCCCCGGAACTCCACGCGTGTCCGTGTGCCGCGCACAGGCGGGATCCTCAGCAGACAGTTTTCCCTCCGGGAGGACCAGCACAGCTCCGTGGGCGCCTTGGTGCCGGACACCAGGCGCTTATAGGAATTGACCAGGGGATTGGACACGGCGGTCATGCCTTTCATATGCTCCAAAAGGCCGCTGACAAACCACACCGCCTCCCTGGAAAAGCCGCCTTTTTCCTCCCCGGCAAACACATTTTTCCCGTCTCTGCAGAGGGTGAAATGGAGATGGACTCCCGACCCCTCCGCGTCTCCTAAGGGCTTTGGCATAAACGTGGCGTGAAGACCGTGGCGCTTTGCCGCGGACCGGACAGCGGAGCGGAAGGTGACGATCCCGTCCGCCGCCTCCATAAGGCCCATCCTCTTTAAATCAATGCCGTGCTGGCCGGGAGAGATCTCGTGGCGGGATGCTTCCACCTCCACGCCCATCTCCTCCAGGGTCCGCACCATCTCCCGTCTGGCGTTCTCCCCCAGATCCACCGGGTGGGCGTCCAGATACCCGGCCCGCTCGTGGGTCACCACTGTGGGACAGCCGTCATCGTCAATGTGGAACAGGAAAAATTCACACTCCGGCCGCACAGACAGCTCGTAGCCCGCTGCGGCCGCCCGCTGCTCCGCCCGCTTTAGCGCCTCTCTGGAATCCTCCTCAAAGGGCGTGCCGTCCTCCCGGCACAGGCTGCACAGCAGGCGGGCCACATTGCCCGGCTGGCTCTTCCAGGGCAGAATGGAGAAGGTGGAGGGATCCGGATCCAGCATCAGCTCCACTCCGTCCTCCCCGTCCCGTCCGGCTAAGAAGGTACCGTCCACGAAAAACGGCTCCTCCCCCAGCATGGCAAATTTGGCGGGGGTCACCGCAATGCTCTTTAATGTCCCGGCAATGTCGGTGAACTGGAGACGGACCGTCTCTACCCCCTCTTCCTCCATCTGCTTCAGCATGGCATTTATGGTCTTGCGGTTCAACACAGATCCCTCCTTCCCGGTTCCAGGTTGGTATAGCCCATCAGAGATTCATCCACCTCTCTGGCTGCCTCCAGCCCTTCTCTCATGGCCCACACCACCAGGGACTGGCCCCGGCGCATGTCACCGGCGGTAAAGACTGCCGGATTGGCCGTTCTGTGGCTGCCCTCCGCCAAAGACGTGCGCCCCCGGGAATCCAGGGCTACGCCGAAGCCTTCCGCGCAGTAGCTCTCCGCTCCCACAAATCCCGCGGCGATAAGCACCAGATCCGCCGGAATCTCCTTCTCAGATCCGGCCTTCGGAACCATTCCAGGGCGGGCAGAGCTGCCTTCCGGAAGTTTCTCCGGCTCCAGCTCCACCGTGCGCACCCGGTTCACATTTCCGCTTTTGCCGGCCAGAAATTCCGTGACTGTGGTGCAGTACCTTCTCGGGTCGGCTCCGTAGGCCCAGGCGGCCTCCTCCTGGCCGTAATCGGTCTTCTTCACCCTGGGCCACTCCGGCCAGGGATTGTCCTCCCGCCTTTTCTTTGGCGGCTCCGGCATCATCTCCAGCTGAACCACCGATCTGGCCCCCAGGCGGACTGCCGTGGCCACACAGTCATTTCCCGTGTCGCCGCCTCCGATGACCACCACCCGTTTTCCAGCCGTCTTCGGATACTTCTTATCCTTTAAGCCGGAATCCAGCAGGCTTTTTGTCACCGCCGTCAGATAGTCCACGGCAAAGTAAATGCCTCCCGCCTCTCTGCCGGGGACCTGAATGTCCCTGGGCTTTCCGGCTCCGCAGGCCAAAACCACCCGGTCATACTCTTTTAACAGGCTCTCCCCCGTCACATCACGGCCCACGTCCATTCCCGTGACAAAGGCAATCCCCTCCGCCTCCAGCAGGCGGATTCTTCTCTCCACCACAGCTTTGTCCAGCTTCATGTTGGGAATGCCGTACATAAGAAGGCCCCCCGGCCGGTCGCTCTTCTCAAACACGGTCACCTGATGGCCCCTGCGGTTTAAGAGAAAGGCTGCCGCCAGTCCCGACGGGCCGCTTCCCACCACCGCCACAGTCTTTCCTGTGCGCACTCTGGGCGGCTCCGGCTTTACCCAGCCGGAGGCGAAGGCTTTTTCTATGATCTGAAGTTCATTCTCCTTCGTGGACACCGGATCCCCGTGAAGGCCGCAGGTGCAGGCCGCCTCGCAGAGAGCCGGACACACCCTTCCGGTAAATTCCGGAAAACAGCTGGTCTTTGTCAGTCTCCGGTAAGCCTGCTGCCAGTTTCCCGTGCACACCAGGTCGTTAAACTCCGGCACCAGATTTTTTAAGGGACAGCCGGATACCATCCCGTTCAATTCCATGGCCGACTGGCAGAAGGGCACGCCGCAGGCCATGCACCTGGCACCCTGCAGCTCCTGCTCTTTTCCAGGAAGCAGGATGTGAAATTCCTTAAAATCCTTTGTCCGCTCCTCAGGCGGCCGCACATCTCCGTTTTTTCTGTCATACTCTAAAAATCCCGTTGGTTTTCCCATGGTCACGCCTCCCTTCTGCTGCCGGTGCTCTCGTAAAATGCCTCAATCTGCGCCTGTTCTCCCGTCAGCCCCTGTTCTTCCAGTCTGGCGCACAGAAGCATCACCTTCCGGTAATCATTGGGGATGATCTTTTTAAATTTGGGCAGATATTCCTCAAAGTGGTCCAGAATCCCCTTTCCCCTCGGGGATCCGGTGTATCTGGTGTGCTCCTCAATCAGGTCCTTCAGCTCCTTCACATCGTATCGGTTTTCCACCTTCTCCATGGCTACCATCTCTTTGTTCAGATGGCGGTACAGCTCGCTCTCCTCGTCCAGCACATAGGCGATGCCTCCGCTCATGCCGGCGGCAAAGTTTTCTCCCGTCTTTCCCAGGACCACCACGCGGCCTCCCGTCATGTACTCGCAGCCGTGGTCGCCCACGCCTTCCACCACGGCGCTGGCTCCGGAGTTTCTCACGCAGAACCGCTCTCCAGCCACGCCGTTAATATAGGCCGCTCCGCCGGTGGCTCCGTAGAGAGCCACATTTCCGATGATAATATTCTCATCGGGGCGGTATCCGGCATGTTTTGGAGGCGCCACGGAAAGAATCCCGCCGGACAGTCCCTTGCCGAAATAGTCGTTGCTGTCTCCCTTTAAGTTCAGAGTCAGACCTTTGGGGATAAAGGCCCCGAAGCTCTGTCCGCCGGCTCCCCGGCAGTTTACCACGCAGGTGTTGTCCGGCAGCCCGTCCTTAAAATGCCTTGTAATCTCCGACCCCAGGATGGTTCCGAAGGTCCGGTCTGTGTTGGAGATTTCCACGGATACGGTGCAGGGTTTTCCTGTCTTAAGCGACTCCTGGAACGCCGGCAGCAGCACCCGCACATCCAGGCTCTTCTCCAGGTGGAAATCGTATGCCTTCTCCCGGCAGAACACTGCTCCCGGACCGCTGCGGCGCAGTCCCAGGATCTGGCTTAAATCCATCTCCGCCTGACGGCTGCCCGCCTTCGCCGGCTTCGCCGCCAGCAGGTCCGTGCGGCCCACCAGCTCTTCCACAGAGCGGACGCCCAGCATGGCCATGTACTCTCTCAGTTCTTCTGCCACAAACCGCATGAAATTCTCCACATATTCCGGCTTCCCGGAAAACCGCTTCCGCAGCTCCGGATTCTGGGTGGCAATTCCCATGGGGCAGGTGTCCAGATTGCACACCCGCATCATCACGCAGCCTAAGGCCACCAGAGGCGCGGTGGCAAATCCGAATTCCTCCGCTCCCAGCATGGCCGCCACGGCCACATCCCGGCCGGTCATAAGCTTCCCGTCCGTCTCAATGGCCACCCGCTCTCTCAGGCCGTTTTTCACCAGGGTCTGGTGGGTCTCCGCCACTCCCAGCTCCCAGGGAAGGCCGGCGTTGTGGATGGAGCTGCCCGGGGCCGCCCCCGTTCCGCCGTCGCTTCCGGAGATGAGAACCACCTGGGCTCCCGCCTTCGCCACTCCCGCGGCTACTGTTCCCACGCCGGCCTCGCTCACCAGCTTCACGGAGATTCTGGCGTCCCGGTTGGCGTTTTTCAGGTCAAAAATCAGCTGGGCCAGATCCTCAATGGAGTAGATGTCGTGGTGGGGCGGCGGGGAGATCAGGGTCACTCCCGGCGTGGAATGGCGGGTTTTCGCCACCCAGGGATAGACCTTGCCCGCCGGCAGGTGTCCGCCCTCTCCCGGCTTTGCCCCCTGGGCCATTTTGATCTGGATCTCCTTAGCGCTCACCAGATAGCGGCTGGTGACTCCGAACCGGCCGGAAGCCACCTGCTTGATGGCAGAACACCTGTCATTGTCCGTTCCGGCAGAATCCAGGCGCTCCTCGCTCTCTCCGCCCTCTCCCGTGTTGGACTTTCCGCCCAGGCGGTTCATGGCGATGGCCAGAGCCTCGTGAGCCTCCTGGGAGATGGAACCGTAGGACATGGCTCCCGTCTTGAAACGCTTCACGATCTCCTCTGCCGGCTCCACTTCCTCCAGGGGAACGGGATGGTCCGCCGGCACAAATTCCATCAGGCTGCGGAGGCTGCCGTAGCACTCTCTGTCCGCCGCCTTCGTATATTTCTTAAACATCTCATAGTCGCCGGTCCTCACCGACTGCTGAAGGAGATGGATGGTCTCCGGATTGTAGCGGTGTACCTCCCCCTGACTTCTCATCTTGTGGTCTCCCACGCTGTCAAAGGTCAGGTCCGTCCACAGCCCCAGGGGATCAAAGGCCCTGGAGTGGAGCTCGTCCGCTTCCCTGGCTATATCTTCCAGGGTGATGCCGCCCACCCGGCTCACAGTTCCGGTAAAATACCGGTCGATCACATCCTGGGAAATACCCACCGCCTCGAAGATCTTCGCTCCCTGGTAGGACTGGATGGTGGAGATGCCCATTTTGGACGCGATCTTTACAATGCCGTGGAGCACTGCGCTGCGGTAATCCGCCTCCGCCGCGGAGTAGTCCTTGTCCAGCATATGTTCTTCAATCAGCTGCCCCACCGTCTCCAGAGCCAGGTAAGGATTGACGGCGCTGGCGCCGTAGCCTAAGAGAGCGGCGAAATGGTGGACGTCCCTGGGTTCTCCCGACTCCAGGATCACCGACATGGCCGTTCTCCTTCTGGTCTGCACCAGGTGCTGGTGGACGGCGGAGACAGCCAGCAGGGATGGAATGGCCACATGGTTTTCATCCACGCCCCGGTCAGACAAAATCAGGATCGCTGCCCCGTCCCGGTAGGCTTTGTCCACCTCCACAAACAGCTGCTCGATGGCCCGCTCCAGCCTGGCGCTCTTGTAGTAAGTGATGGGGAGGACAGCCGTTTTCAGCCGTCCGCTCTTTAACTCCTTCAATTTCAGCATGTCCGTGCTGCTTAAGATCGGCTGGCTGATCTTTAACACCTGGCAGTTTTCCGCCAGATCTTCCAGCAGATTTCCGTCCCGCCCCACGTAGACAGCCGTGCTGGTGACGATCTCCTCCCGGATAGCGTCAATGGGCGGGTTGGTCACCTGGGCAAACATCTGCTTGAAATAGTGAAACAGCGGCTGGGGCTCGTCGGAGAGCGCCGCTAACGGGGTATCTGAGCCCATGGCCCTCGTTCCCTCCGCCCCGTTTAAAGCCATTTCCCGGATGGAGGTGCGGTACTCCTCATAGGTGTAGCCGAAGGCTTTCTGCAGTCTCGCCCTCTGCTCCGGCGTGTGCACCGGCACGCTCTTGTTGGGGATCTTTAAATCTTCCAGGCGCACCAGACCGCCGTCCAGCCACTCCCCGTAGGGCTGCCGGCCGGCATAATGGCTCTTGATCTCCTCATCCTGGATGATCCTGCCCGCCCTGGTGTCCACCAGGAGCATTTTCCCGGGATGAAGCCGTTCCTTCAGCACGATCTCCTCCTCCGGCACCGGGAGCACGCCCACCTCGGAGGCCAGGATCACCGTCCCGTCCTTTAACACATAATACCGGGAAGGGCGCAGACCGTTCCGGTCCAGAACGGCTCCCATCACATCCCCGTCAGAGAACACGATGGAGGCCGGCCCGTCCCAGGGCTCCATCATGGTGGCATAATACTGATAAAATTCCTTCCGCCTCTGGTCCATGGCCCGGTTGTTCTCCCAGGGCTCCGGGATGGCGATCATCACCGCCAGAGGCAGGTCCATGCCGTTCATCATGAGAAATTCCAGAGTATTGTCCAGCATGGCGGAATCTGATCCTTTGGCGTTGATTACAGGAAAGATCTTGTGGAGCTCTTCGTCCAGGCAGGGGGATTCCATGGTCTCCTCCCTGGCCAGCATTTTGTCCGAGTTTCCCCGGATCGTGTTAATCTCCCCGTTGTGGACGATGAGACGGTTGGGGTGGGCCCGCTCCCAGCTGGGCTCTGTGTTGGTGCTGAACCGGGAGTGGACCATGGCGATGGCAGACTCATAGTGCTCTGACTGCAGATCCGGATAGAAGGTGCGCAGCTGGCCCACCAGAAACATTCCCTTGTACACGATGGTGCGGCTGGACAGAGAAGCCACATAGGTGCCGTCGTTGCTCTGCTCAAACACCCGCCGGGTGACATAGAGTTTCCGGTCAAACTCCAGGCCCTTTGCCGTTCCCTCCGGCCGCCTCACAAACCCCTGCATGATACAGGGCATGCACTCCCTGGCCTTGTGGCCCAGGACATCAGGACAGACCGGCACCTCGCGCCAGCCTAAAAATTCCATGCCTTCCTTCTCCACAATCACCTCAAACATCTTTTTGGCCTGGTTTCTCTTAAGCTCGTTCTGGGGAAAGAAAAACATGCCGATGCCGTAATCTCTCTCTCCGCCCAGGGAAATACCAATCTTTTCACATTCTTCTCTGAAAAAGCGGTGGGAGATCTGGAGAAGAATTCCCACTCCGTCTCCCGTCTTTCCCTCGGCGTCCTTTCCAGCCCGGTGTTCCAGGTTCTCCACTATGCGCAGGGCCTGCTCCACCGTATTCCGGCTCTTTCTTCCTTTCATATCCACCACGGCTCCGATGCCGCAGTTGTCGTGTTCAAACTGGGGCCGGTAAAGGCCCTGCTGGTCCGGGTTCTGTTTCATAAGCCATACCTTCCTTTGCTGTACTTGCTGATCTGCTGATAACTGCTGTCTATTTTTCGCTCTGGCCGCGCTTTCTGTCCGCAGCCGCCCTCACCAGGCCCGTAAACAGGGGATGGGCGTGGTTGGGACGGGATTTAAACTCCGGGTGTCCCTGGGTGGCGATGAAGAACGGATGCTCCGGCAGCTCCACCATCTCCACAATGCGGCCGTCCGGCGACAGGCCGGAGAGACGCATTCCGTGGGAGCGGAGAACCTCCCGGTATTCGTTGTTGAACTCGTAGCGGTGGCGGTGGCGCTCCGCGATCTCCCTGGTGCCGTAAAGCTCCTCCGCCAGAGATCCCTCCTCCAGCACGCAGGGGTAGGATCCCAGCCTGAGAGTTCCGCCCAGATCCGTCACCCCGTTCTGCTCCGGCAGAAGGGCGATCACCGGATGGGAGGTATCCGGATTTAACTCCGTGCTGTCCGCGTCCTCATAGCCGATCACATCCCTGGCAAACTCGATCACCGCCAGCTGCATTCCCAGGCAGAGCCCCAGAAACGGGATGCCCCTGGTTCTGGCATACTTTATGGCCTGGATCTTTCCCTCGATTCCCCTGGTCCCGAAACCTCCCGGCACCAGGATGCCGTCAGCCCCGCCTAAGAGGGCTTCCGCCGTCTCCTCTGTCACCTGCTCCGAATCCACCCAGCGGATATTTACGCTGCACCGGTTCACGATTCCACCGTGCTTTAAGGCCTCCGCCACGCTTAAGTAGGCGTCGTGAAGCTGGACGTATTTGCCCACCAGGGCGATGGTCACAGAGCCTTCCGGATGGCGCAGGTTCCATACCATATTTTTCCAGTCTTCCAGATCCGGCACTCCGCAGGGAAGGTGAAGGCTCTGGCACACCACCTCTGCCAAGTGTTCCTTTTCCATGGCCAGAGGAGCCTCATAAAGGTACTCCACATCCAGATTCTGGAGCACATGGTCCACCGGCACATTGCAGAACAGAGCAATCTTTTCCTTTACATCCTCTGTCAGGGGGATCTCCGAACGGCAGACCAGAATATCCGGCTGGATTCCCATTCCCTGGAGCTGCTTGACGCTGGCCTGGGTGGGCTTGGTCTTCAGTTCCCCCGACGCCCGCAGGAAGGGGATCAGAGTCACATGAATCAAAATAGCGTTCTCCCTGCCCTGCTCCATCTGAAACTGGCGGATGGCCTCCAGAAACGGCTGGCTCTCAATATCTCCCACCGTTCCTCCCACCTCGATGATGGCGATGCAGTCTCCCTCTCCCTGTTCCCGGTAGAAGCGGCTCTTGATCTCATTGGTGATGTGAGGGATCACCTGCACCGTATGGCCGCCGTAATCTCCTCTCCGCTCCTTGTGAAGCACGGACCAGTAGATCTTTCCCGTGGTCACATTGGAATTAACTCCCAGGCTCTCATCAATAAAGCGCTCATAATGGCCAAGATCCAGGTCCGTCTCCGTCCCGTCGTCGGTGACAAACACTTCTCCGTGCTGGATGGGGTTCATGGTCCCCGGATCTACATTGATATAGGGATCCAGTTTCTGCATGGTGACCCGGTAGCCTCTGGCCTTCAAAAGCCTTCCTAAAGACGCCGCCGTGATTCCTTTTCCCAGTCCTGATACCACTCCGCCTGTGACGAATACATATTTCACTGCCATATTCCTCCTGATCTCCTCTCTTTTCCGGTTCCTGCCGCAGGAGATGACGGGCCGTCATCCCTTCTTCTTAGAAAAGAATCCTGTTCCGCCGGATTCTCCGCCTGCGGCGGGCCGCGAAAGCGGCATTTTCCTTTCCGCCGCAGTGCGGTCCCCGCAGAGCATTTTTATTTAACAGAGAACGAATTTTCCTGATAAATAAATAAGAAAAAGGGGTCTTAATCCCTGGAACCGCCGGTTGTGCCGGCCGTCCGGTTTTAAGACGCCCTTGTCTCCTGTAGATATTTTAAAAACTCTTTTAAAGTCTAATCTTATTCCAACTTTCCCGATTTGTAAAGACCTAAAAAAATTTTTAATTTTCCCTTGACAATTTTCCGGAAACGTGTATACTACTGACCATAAAGCAAGGGTGCTTCGGTTTTGAACAAAGGCCGAACGCCCTTCTTTTTTTATTTTTTTGCAGGAAACTCTGTTTCCTGTTAAAATTTCAGGCGTCAAAAACGGTTCGTTTTCCCACACAGTATTCCCCTTTATTCATACATAAATGCGGAAAACGGATCGGGCGCCTTAAGACGTCAGCAGCAGAAGGAAAGGAGAGCTTTATGAAAAATATCCCAGAATTATACGGCAGCCTGGTGTTTAACGACAGGGTCATGCGGGCCAAACTCCCGAAAGATGTGTATAAGGCCCTGCAGAAAACCATTCAGAACGGCAGCCATCTGGAGCTGGATGTAGCCAACGCGGTGGCGGTGGCTATGAAGGAGTGGGCCGTGGAGAACGGAGCCACCCATTTCACCCACTGGTTCCAGCCCATGACGGGCATCACCGCCGAGAAACACGACAGCTTTATTTCTCCCATATCCACAGGGGAAGTGATTATGGAATTTTCCGGCAAAGAGCTGGTAAAAGGAGAACCGGATGCTTCCAGTTTTCCGTCCGGCGGCTTAAGAGCCACCTTTGAGGCGAGAGGCTACACCGCCTGGGATCCCACTTCCCCCGCCTTTATCAAAGACGGAACTCTCTACATCCCCACCGCCTTCTGTTCCTATACAGGAGAAGCACTGGACAAGAAAACTCCTCTTCTCCGCTCTATGGAAACTCTGAACCGGGAGGCCGTGCGCCTGCTCCGCCTCATCGGACACGACGAAGTGCACCGCGTATCAGCCACGGTGGGACCGGAACAGGAGTATTTCCTCATTGACAAGAAGCTGTACCGTCAGAGAAAAGACCTTGTCTTCTGCGGCCGCACTCTGTTCGGCGCTCCGGCTCCCAAGGGCCAGGAGATGGCAGATCACTATTTCGGCGTGCTCCGTCCCAGAGTCGCCGCCTACATGCACGAGCTGGACGAAGAGCTGTGGAAGTTAGGCGTACCCGCCAAGACCAAGCACAACGAGGTGGCTCCGGCTCAGCATGAGCTGGCCACCGTCTACGATACGGTAAACATTGCGGTGGACCACAACCAGCTCACCATGGAAATCATGAAAAAAGTGGCCGACAAGCACGATCTGGCCTGCCTGATCCACGAAAAGCCCTTTGAGGGGATCAACGGCAGCGGCAAGCACGACAACTGGTCTCTGATCACCGATACAGGCTTAAATCTTTTAAATCCCGGCCACGCCCCGGCGGAGAACACCACTTTTCTTCTCTTCCTGGCGGCCGTGATCAAGGCGGTGGATGAGTACGCCGATCTGATGCGGATCTCCGTGGCCAGCGCCAGCAACGACCACCGTCTGGGAGCCAACGAGGCCCCGCCGGCCATCGTATCCATTTTCCTGGGCGATGAGCTGACTGCCCTCTTAAAATCCATTGAGCAGGGCAAAGATTTTGCGGAGCCGGAGGAAATCCAGATGGAAACCGGAGCCAAAGTCCTTCCCCACTTTAAGAAGGACAACACAGACCGGAACCGGACCTCACCCTTTGCCTTCACCGGCAATAAGTTTGAGTTCCGTATGCCCGGATCCTCTCTCTCCGTGGCCGGCCCCAATATGGTGCTGAACACGGCAGTGGCCGAGGAGCTGCGCCAGTTCTCAGAAGAGCTTTCCGCAGTGGCGGAGGAAAACCGGGACAGCGCCGCCAAAAAACTGGTTCGCCGCATAGTCAGAGAGCACAAGCGGATCCTGTTCAACGGCAACGGCTACACCGATGAGTGGGTGGCCGAGGCAGAACGCCGCGGCCTGTGGAACTTAAAATCCACGCCGGAGGCACTCGCCCACCTTCTGGATGAAAAAAATGTAAAGCTGTTTACTGACCACCACATTTTCAGCATGGAGGAGATCAGCGCAAGACATGACATCATCCTGGAAAATTACAGCAAAGCCCTTCAGCTGGAAGGCCGCACCATGGTGGAGATGATGACGAAGGACCTTCTTCCCGCTCTCTTAAAGTACACGGCTGCCACAGCATCCGCCGTGCGGGAGAAGGAAGCTGTCGGCCTTTCCGCCGCCTGCGACCGGAAACTTCTGGAGAAAATGAACCGCCTCTATGAGGCTATCACCGCAGAGACGGAGACACTGGCGGAAGAACTGACCGCATCTTATTCCATCGCTGATTTTCAGGAGCTGGCGGATTTCTGCCACGGAAAGATCCTGGCCAGCCTGGATGAGATCCGCGTTTCTGCAGACCAGGCGGAGGCCCTCATTCCCGACAGCCTTCTGCCCTACCCGACCTACGACACACTGTTATTTTCTGTATAAATATATTCCAACCTTTTCCTTATTCGGGCGCCGGACCTTCCGGCGCCTGAATTCCGTTGTCCGAAAAAAATCGGAGCCTTGCTCTAATCACCCAAATCAGGAGGATCAAACATGGATCAGAATTTTACATCACAGACAGTCAGCCTGGACGGCCGCTCTGCCTCCATCCCCGCCGGGGCCGCTTCCGGAGTCCGGGAAGAATGCGGCATCTTCGGCATCTATGACACGGCCGGAGGCACTGTTTCCAGAGAAATCTACAAAGGCCTGTGTGCCCTGCAGCACCGGGGGCAGGAATCCTGCGGCATTGCCGTCTCCTCCACCGACGGTCCGCCGAAAAATATCCGGTTCCACAAAGGTCTGGGGCTGGTGAGCGAGGTCTTTGACGAGTCCATTCTCTCCTCACTTTCCGGCAACCTGGGCATCGGC